>JAIIUG010000149.1:0-2610 GCA_022739635.1 Collinsella sp.
TTCGATGCTCAGTTCTTTTACCTTCGGAAGTTTTTTCAGCCCAGCCTCATCGAAAGCCGCTTTGGCCGCCTTGTGCAACGCAATGCTCTCCCGATTTGCTTCCAAGAATCGCTTGCTGTATCCTGCTTTTCGATAGGCCTCATGGATGGACCTTGTTTTGGCATAGTTGATAATGTGCGTTTTCATTACCGCAATTTCTGCCATCCGCGCTTCCGCAGCTTTGATGGAGTCGCCCAGTTCGTGATAGCGCATCGTTGCAGCACGCACCTGTTCTTCCATTTCATCCATGCTCCCGATTTTGTTTTCCTGCAGAAAATCAGCGTCTTGGACATCTCCTTCAGGTTGTACCGCTTCGCCCATCGCGCATAGCCGTCTCCCTTTCCTTCAGCCAATTTTGCCTGAATATCCACCAACATCTGAAATTTCTGTTCCTGCACCGGATGTTTTTTCCGCGGGCAATGCTCTGCTTCTCCGGCGAGGACCGCTTTCAATTCTTCCTCACTGTATCCCGCCCCCAAAGTCCGAAACCGGATGAATCGTTTTTGCCATGCACCTTTGATCGATGTGAATTTTCCGCGCTTGACCTCATATCCCTGCTGTTCCAGTTTTTTCAAAAATTCTTCGTAACTGCCCGGCTTGTCCGCAAGGATGCTGTCAATCACACCGCACAATTGATCGCGGTTGCTTTCTTTTGGCGGGTAAAGTACACGCTTCTGCCGCTCCCGGTAGGGCTTTATTTCAATCACAGACAGGCTGTGTTCCAGGCAAATCAGGTCACTCAGCCGCTGCACGGCCACCCCCGACAGCAAAAAGTCCCGGAATTTACGGCTGCAGTCCAGAGCCGTAGAGTTATAGATAATGTGATTGTGAATATGCTCCCGGTCGGTGTGCGTAGCAACCGGAAAAGCATACTTGCCTTTTGTAAAGCGCATCGCCAACTCATAACCTACTTTGTTGGCTTCTTCAGCGGTGATTTCTCCGGGTTTGAAGGACTGCCGAATCTGATATGCAATCACGTCATTTTTCTGTCTGCGCCCTGTAACAAGTTCGTACTGCCGCTTGGACAGCATAAATTCTTCATCTACAGTCAAGGGGCTGCATTTATAACTGCTTACAAGCTGCCCCTGCTCCGTTTTATCCGGGTTTTGTGCATAGTCGGTGCGGCTTTTCAAGCAAGCCGCAACAGACTTTCCCTTGTTTTTATGCAGCGCAATCAGCCGTGTTGCTGCCACCTTAAACCACCCCCATAAAGAAAAAGCCGCCCGAAGGCGGCACATCATCCATCAGGATTGACGGAACAACTTTTCAAAATCAGCGGCACCGGCCAGATACATTGCCTGATATCGTACGCTTTCCAGCTCATTGCAGATCTCATCCAGCTGAAGATACTGCTTCCATGCTGCTTCGCCCACCATTTTCCGGTGTGCGTCTTCCGCTGCCAGTTTTTTCTGCAGGAGTTCGTGATACCGTGCATTGCTTCCCAATTCATTCCGAAAAAGCGTTGCCTCACGGTCATTGAAATAATCCAGCATTTTATCTTTATCCATCGTTTCCTCCATTACAGTTCCGTAAGCCATTCGCTGAATCGCTCGACGGCTTCCACAATCGCCGTTCCTGCCACGATGAGCAAAAAGCACCCGAACTCTGCCACAAAAAGGATCAGGAACTGCGTCCATTCCCTACAATAAAGAGTATAAAGTCCGCAGCCAAAAATATACAGCATCAGCAGCGCAAGCACAAATGCCGACAGATTCAATGTCAATTTCAGCATCAGCGCAAGGAAAGCCGTAAGCAGCGAAAACGGAAGAATGACCATCTTAAAAATGAACCTCATATCGAGCACCTGCCTTTCGCCCTTATTATAAAGGTATCTCCGCATCCATTGCAAGGATGTCAATCGATATGTAATCCGCAGCTCCCCTCTGCGGAAAAAAGTTAAAGTTCAGACAGTTTGGAAAGAATCTGTTTTCCGATGCCAATCAGCTCGTCCAGCCGATGCCGCAAATCTTCAATGTCTGCAGCATAAAGCTGATTGCTTTCATTCACACGTTTTGCCACCTGATTCAGATTGTTGCTGCAATTCTGAAGCAGGTACGACATCCGGCGCAGCTGCGACAGGTCAAGGTTCAGACAATAACCATCCAATGCCATTTTGCGGATATACGCACTCAGACTTCGGATGCCTATGCCATACATCTTTTCGTAAATCCGATTCTTTTCGGTTTTTGTGATGCGCAGGATCAGAATCTCGTCCCTCTTTTCTCTCATCGGGCGTCACCATCCCGGTCCGAGTAGCTGCGGAACGGCTTGACCGGTTCCTCCTTATCCGACTTTTCGTTCAGGGCAGCCAGCACGGAAGGGCGCGCAGATTCCTCATCCGGCGTTTCTTCCATCTCCGGCTCGTGATGTTTTTCGTCCACATCCAGCTGTGCATTCAGTTCAACCAGCCGTGCAGATTTTTGTGCCAGTTCTTCTTCCTGCGGAAAGGGCTTTTCCACTTCTGCCTGTGCCGCCGTCTGCTGCTGCAGCAGATTCTCCAGTCGGTTTTCTGCATTGGCAATGCGCTCATCAAAACCGGCCAGCAGGTTGTCCAGTCGGGTGATATTGCCG
>JAIIUG010000150.1:0-2551 GCA_022739635.1 Collinsella sp.
TCGTCCTTGTACGAAATGCTGCCGTAGTACAGCTTGTCCATAAGCGTGGCGCAGCGGGCAAGATGGCCCACCACCATCCTGACGAGGCCACGCGCACATCGCACCGCCTTGTTGACGGTCTGCTGCCCGTCTGTTCCATGAGACGTAATCATGTTGCGGTTGCGGCGAGCATCGAGCTCATAGCGCAGAGGCTTCGACAGGCCATCACCCACCGAGATATCGTCGCTACCAAACAGACGCCGACCAGCGAGCTGTTCTTCTTTCGCCTCGTCAGACAGGGCAAAAGGCTGCTGCAGCTCCATATCTTGGATGCACGCAGCGATCATCTTTTGAATACGTCGGGCGTTCTTGGCAATCTCTTCGGCAGCTTCGTCCACGCTCGTTCGCGAAACCCTACCCGTTGCCGCGTTTGACCCCTCGTGCTCGCCCGCGGTCGAGGCATGTGTATAGACCGCCATCCACTGGTCTCGATTTCCCAGCAGCAGAGGATCCACCACGCCACCGTTAAAATGACGGTCAAGGATGCGCAGCATCTCATCGGGCTGGAATTTCATATGGTCCGCCGCCAGCATCGACAGCATATCGGCCTTCGCATGGTCAATCTCGTCAAAGATAAACAGGCACTCGTCGGCAACCGTTGCGTTAAAGAACACCACACCCGCGCCCGTCACCGTGTCGATCCTGTTGACGAGCTTTTGCGGCGTGCACGCAATCACATGTGGCGTGCGCTCATCGTTGAGCAATGCGGAGGGCCAAATCCGGGGGATCTCCTCAAAGCCATGCGTGATGCTCTGGCGCCCACGACTCACCGCTCGGCGCAAGCTCGCGTCTGCCAACGCCAGCTTGTCCCACAGCCCAGGAGTCAGGCGATCGGCAACACTTCCCAGACGATCCTTCTTGTCCAAAATGCCCAAAAGATCATCGGCGATCTCCATCGCGCTGTTCCACGCGTGTGTAATGTCGCGATGAACAGCCTCGTCCTTCGCCCCAAAGGGGCAGGAAATATCACGCGGCCTTATGCTGCCCTTGTCAAACGCGATATCGATCCAGTTTTTGATGCTCTCGCCTGCCCGCGGGGTAGCGCGCGGAGTCGTGGTGTAAGAAGCAAGGGAGGGCCATCGCCTAGAATCGTCAGTGCCTAGATATTCGACGAAAGGAAAGACGATGGCCCACAGCGACATTCTATCCCAGCCGGACCGGGGGCTCGCCCTCGACCGGACCCAGACCGAGGCCCTGCTCGCGCTGTTCTCGGAGTGCGACGACCTGAGGGAGTTCGGCAGGGAGGTGATCCAGTCCGTGGTCAACGCCCTGATGGACTCCCAGGCGCAGGAGGCCTGCGGCGCGCCCCGCGGCTCCAGGTCGCCCGGGCGCGTCAACAGCAGGAACGGCTACCGCGAGAGGTCCCTGTCGACCTCCCTCGGAGACCTCGAGCTGCGGGTTCCCAAGCTGCGCGAGGGGACCTACTTCCCCGAGGGCATACTCGAGCGCTACACGCGCGTCGAGGCATCCATGGTCGCGCTCGTGCGCGAGATGTACGTCGCGGGCGTGAGCACCCGCAAGGTCGGGCTCGTCGCCGAGGGGCTCGGCGTCTCGTCGCTGTCCAGCTCCGAGGTGTCGGCGCTGTGCGCCGGTCTGGACGAGGAGGCCGAGGCGTTCAGGACCCGGCCGATCGAGGGCGAGCACCCCTACGTGTGGCTCGACGCGACCTACATGAAGTGCAGGACCGGCGGGCGCTACGCGAGCGTCGCGCTCGTCACGGCGATCGGCATGTCGTCCTCCGGGCACAAGGAGTTCCTCGGCTGCGCCTGCTTCGACAGCGAGAGCGAGGCCGCCTGGTCCGAGTTCCTCGGCTCCCTCAGGGACAGGGGCCTGCGCGGTGTGAGGCTCGCGGTGTCCGACGCCCACGCCGGGCTCGTCGCCGCCGTCTCCAGGGTCCTGCCCGGCTGCTCCTGGCAGCGGTGCCTGACGCACCTCCAGCGCGACATCAGGGGCCACATCCACAGCCTCGCCGGCCAGGCGCTCGCCGCCGACCTCGTCCGGGCGTGCGCGGGGCAGGCCGACGCCGACGTCGCCCGCGCGGCGTGGGACCTGGCGGCGCCCAGGGTGCGCGCCCTCTCCCGCCCGGCCGGCGACGTCTTCGAGGGCGCGAGGGAGGACGCGCTCGCCTTCATGTCCTTCCCCCGCGAGCACTGGCAGAAGATCAGGACGAACAACGTGCAGGAGCGCGCGAACCGCGAGATCAAGAGGAGGTACCGCTCGGTGCAGTCGTTCCCCTCCGAGGCGTCCATGATGCGGCTCGTGTGCGCGGTGCTCGCCGGCGAGGAGGGCAGGTGGGCCGCCCACCGGGTCGCCTCGCCCGAGTCGGCCGCCCGCGCGTCCGCCCCGGCCCCGGCTCCGGAACCGCTCGAGGGCGAGAGGCTCGAGGCGGTCAGGCTGGCCGCGCACGAGGTCATAAGGGAGGTCCTTGACCGCCACGGCGTGGCGGAATAGCCTTAGGCGCAAGGGGCGCTGACGCGGCCCTCCCTCTTACACCACAAAAATGCGCGCCATC
>JAIIUG010000151.1:0-2521 GCA_022739635.1 Collinsella sp.
TTTTAACTGTTCCGCGTGCGCTTAGCCGCATTCACCGCATCACAAAATTCACTTTAAAAACGGCGGCAGAGCAGTCACGGAGTAAAACTGATACCGCCAAACGTCACCAGAAAATTGATAACAGAGGGCGTTGCAGCGGGGTTGTCACTTAAGCGTATGGTCAACCTGACAACCCGGTGTCCTCAACGGGGAAGGAATAACCCCGCCATACTTACCGCCGCGCCATTTCGCGGAGTGCCACAACCGGAAGCGCACGGTCGACGAAAATTTAACGACAGGCTATCTATGAACCAGCTACCTCGCCGTGCGCTTTCGCGTTATGGTCTGACTTTTCATGGAAATATCCTTTCAGTAAACTGTCAGTGCCGGATGCTCACCCGTGTCCGGCGCACGCACTCCACCTCACCCGTGGAGAACTCCTTAATTACCAACCTTAGCTTCGTTGGTTAGCTATTAACGCGGGTATGTAATCATTCTGGCAATGCTTAATGCCGCTGCTTTTTCCAGCCTGGTGATATCCTGCTCCAGAGCGGACAGATTTTCAGCCTGCTTAGCCCTGGCTTCATTGGCCCATTTCAGATCCTGCGCTGCATTAATTTTCTGGTGCATCCACTCATAAAGTTCATCATCGGTATAGTCTGGCGCGATGATGACGGGTTCTCGTTTCTGCATACTGATTCCTCGCGGTGCTGTTTCGCTTATCAGCCGTTAGATTTTGCCGAACTGGAAAGCGCCTGTTTAAATTCGTTGAAGCTGAGAGCTTCTTCGCCTTCGGCAAGACCTTCGAAGTATTCTTCGTAAGCCTTTTCCATGATTGTGTCGAAATCCATATCACTCACCTGAGTTTCTTTCCAGCCAGCGACGGGCACCATTTTCGGTTTTAAACGTTTTGCTTTTGGTATACGTCATCGCGGTGAACGTACCGTCCTGGTTGGGAAACACGCCGTACACCAGAGATTCGTTGTTGCCAAGATCGATAGTATCCATGCTGACCTCATTTCCCCTTAACGCTGGGGTAGCGGAACTGTTTGCTGAGAACACCGTGCGGTGTGTTGATGCAAATAAGATTAGCCATAGCTAACACATAGGTCAAGTGATTTTGTATGTTATGGCTAACATGATTGATGTGGTAAAAGATAACTCATTGATGATGTTATCTTTTATTTGTCCGCTGACGGGCTTTTAGTAATTCTTCAAAGAGTTTATTGAAGTTTTTTACTCGAGCTCGCATTTCGGCGAGCTGGGTATCCTGTTCTGATTCTGGCAGTGCATTAAACAGCTCAAGGAGCTCTAGTTCTTTGGGGGATAAGGCAACTGGCTTCTCAACAGGTGGTGTTGGTTGCTTGTCTTCATCGCCAAATAGAATCCATGTTGGTGAGCATTGCAATACTTTGCTGAGGGCAAAAAGGTTCTTCCCTGTAGGTTCACTATCATCCCGTTCCCATTGTGATACAGACACATGGGAGATTTTCAGGGCTTTAGCAAGAGACCTTTGGGTGTGTTTGAGGTTTTTCCGACGATACCTAATGCGTTCGCCGATAGTTAAATTTTTTGTTTCCATAGTTAGCTAATGCTAAATCGTATTGACTATGTTTTTGTTAACATCTATTTTGTTAGTCATGACTAACAATAAAGGTGTTTTAAATGCTTAAAACTGACGCTCTTTTGTATTTCGGTTCAAAAACAAAACTTGCACAAGCAGCAGGTATTCGTTTGGCTTCGCTTTATAGCTGGAAAGGGGATTTAGTTCCCGAAGGTCGCGCGATGCGTCTACAGGAGGCATCTGGCGGGGAGCTTCAGTATGATCCCAAAGTTTATGATGAATATCGTAAGACGAAGCGGGCGGGGAGGTTGAACAATGAAAATCACTCCTGAACAGGCTCGTGAGGCTCTGGATGCCTGGATATGTCGACCAGGAATGACACAGGAGCAGGCGACGATATTAATCACTGAAGCATTCTGGGCTTTGAAAGAGCGCCCGAACATCGATGTTCAGCGTGTCACCGATGAAGGTGGCGCGGTTGATCAGCGAGCGCTTGGCGTTAATCGAGTGAAGATATTCGAACGCTGGAAGGCTATCGACACCAGGGATAAGCGTGAAAAGTTCACGGCGCTAGTGCCTGCGATTATGGAGGCTATCCGGATTAGTGATTTCAGGTTGTATCGTGAGATCAGTGATGGAAAAAGTATTACGTACATGATCGCCGGGTTAAATAAAGAATATGGCGATGTGGTGGAATCCGGACTGCTTTTTGCAGATCCTGCCGTTGTAGATCGTGAAACTGACGAACTTATAGAAAAAGCAATTGCTTTCAAGCTTGCGTATCGACAGCAATACCAACAAAAAGCTGGATGGAATTATGAGTCTTCTTTTTGCTGAACGCCCACTGGTTATAAACACGCAGCTGGCAATGAAAATTGGCTTAAACGAAGCCATTGTTTTGCAACAACTGCACTACTGGTTGAGAGATACCAACTCCGGCATGGAATGTGATGGTGTTCGCTGGATTTATAACACAAC
>JAIIUG010000029.1:0-22340 GCA_022739635.1 Collinsella sp.
GCTTGACGAGCCCACAAACCACCTAGACGCTGAGTCGATCCTGTGGCTCGAGCACTTCCTTCACAACTACCAGGGCGCGGTGCTTGCCGTCACGCACGATCGCTACTTCCTGGATAACGTTGCCGAGTGGATCTGCGAGGTCGACCGCGGTCACCTTTATCCCTACAAGGGCAACTACTCCACGTATCTGGAGACCAAGGCCGCCCGTATCGAGGCGCAGGGCAACCGCGACGCCAAGCTCGCCAAGCGCATGGAGGCCGAGCTCGAGTGGGTACGCAGCTCGCCCAAGGCTCGCCAGGCCAAGAACAAGGCTCGTCTGGCTCGCTACGAGGAGATGGAGGCCGAGGCCCGCGCAAGCCAGAAGCTCGACTGGACCGATATCCGCATTCCCGTTGGACCGCGTTTGGGTAACAAGGTGCTCGAGGCCCATCACCTGCACAAGGAATTCGACGGTCGCGTGCTCATCGACGACCTTTCGTTCACCCTGCCGCGCAACGGCATCGTGGGCGTCATCGGCCCCAACGGTGTCGGTAAGACCACGCTGTTCAAGACCATCGTGGGCCTGGAGCCGCTGACTTCGGGCGAGCTCGAGGTGGGCGAGACCGTCAAGATCTCCTATGTCGATCAGAACCGTTCTGGCATCGACCCCGATAAGAACCTGTGGGAGGTCGTCTCGGACGGCCTGGACCACATGATGGTCGGCGAGACCGAGGTTCCGAGCCGTGCTTATGTGGCGAGCTTTGGCTTTAAGGGCCAGGACCAGCAGAAGCGCGCTGGCGTACTCTCCGGTGGCGAGCGCAACCGTCTGAACCTGGCGCTCACGCTCAAGCAGGGCGGCAACCTGCTGCTCCTCGACGAGCCCACGAACGATCTCGACGTCGAGACGCTGTCCTCACTCGAGGCGGCGCTGCTCGAGTTCCCGGGCTGCTCGGTGGTTATTAGCCACGACCGTATGTTCCTGGACCGCGTCGCCACGCACATTCTGGCGTGGGAGGGCACCGACGAGAATCCGGGCAACTGGTATTGGTTCGAGGGCAACTTCGAGGCCTATCAGGCCAACCGCATCGAGCGCCTGGGCGAGGACGCAGCCCAGCCGCATCGTATTCACCGCAAGCTGACGCGTGACTAGGTTTGTTACGCGGTTTTACCAAACCGCGTAACGAGATGATGCTGCGCGAGCCGCAAGCACCCCATCTTGTCGTTCAAACCGTCGCTCGCGTACCAAAGTACGCGTCGCTCCTCTTTCACGGCAACCTGGGGCACTTGCGGCTCGCTCGCTGTTGGTTACGATGCATCGACAAATGAGCAATTTAAACGAATGAGCAAAAACGGCTCAAATCCTGATTTGGATTTGAGCCGTTTGTCGTTACTGCTCGGGTTCTTCGACTTTATCGATGGTCCAGGCGGCTCCGAGACCGCCGGCGGTGTTGCGGCGGATGCGCACGGCAACCTCGCGGCGCTCGCCGGCCTGCGTGTAGTGCAGGGGGAAGCTTGCGCGGTTTCGCGCGGCCTCGATGGTACCGCGCTCGCGGGCGATCCAGTAGTACTCGCCGACGATGCCGAGCGTGTCGGCGCCGTAGGGGAGATAGGTCGACAGCTGGTGCAAAAGCGGGCCGGGGCAGAAGACCTCGGTTGTGAAATCGACGGGGAAGTCCTCGGGGATGGCGGGCGCTGCGGGTGCGGGGGCCGGTGCTGCAGCGGGGACCGGAGCCGGTGCGGGAATCTGGTCATAGACAGGTTCGGATGCGGACTCGATGACGGGTGCAGACTCAGGCACCGGTTCCGGCTTAACTGCGGAATCTGTCGGTTCCACGGAGACGGATGTGTCTTCAGTCTCGGTTTTGGCATCGGCTTGCGGGGCGTCCTCTGCCTCGACAGGCAGCTTTGCTTCGACCGGCGTGGATGCCATGGTGGTGATGCCGGCGTTGGCGTTCTCGGGGTCATAGACAACCGTGAGCGAGATGGCGGGCTGCGGCGTCTCGGGCTCCGGCGTCGACTCGGTAGCGCCTTGATCGGCGGGCTCGTCGGACTGATCGTCCTCGGCCTCGTTGCCAAAGACATCGCTGTTTTGGAACGCAGACGTCTCGGGTTGGTTAGCGGCTTCTTCGGTTGTCGACTTGGGGGCCTCGTTGAGCTCCACAGCGGCTTCCTGCTCTGACATGACTTCGGGATCGGTCATGGCGGCGATTTCGGTTTCGGCTTCTGCTGCTACCTCAATAGCGACTTCGATCTCTGTCTCGGGCTCGGGCTCCGGAGCGACTTCGGCCACGGGCTCGGGACGCTTAACGTGCTTGGGGCGTACAGCCTTGAGGTCTTTCTCGCCGCGCTTTTTCTTTTTGTAGGACTGCTTGGCACCCTTGGCAGCCTTGGGCTTGTCCTCGCCTTTGGCAAGGGCGGTATCCCAGGCCTCGTTGGCGATGACGGTGGCATACAGGCGACCGCCCTTAAAGACGGTCAGCTTAATGCAGTCGTCGAGCTCCTCGAGCAGCTCGCGCGTGGACTCAAAGCCTAGGTCATAAGCGGCCATATCGCCGGTGGCGAGCGCCTCCTCGACCTGCGTCATAAACGTTTGCTTGCCGCATCCGATTGCATCGCGCAGCAGACGATACAGATAGATGTGGTTGCCCAGCGATAGCGTGGGCTTAACTATTGTCTTGCTCATGGCAAATCTCCTCTTTACACACCAAAGCATCTTACCATCGCACGGGGCGTGCTACCTCGGCGCCCAAGGCAAACGGGCGCGACCGTTGCCGGTTCGCGCCCGTTATACAGGTTGGTTCTCTTTGAGAGGCAAACGTGCTTAGTTACCCGATGCCGTGCCTTGGCTCGAGCTGTCAGATGCCGTGCCGGACGCGGTTCCACTCGAGCTGTTGGTGTTGCCGTTGTCGGTAGATCCCGTACTCGATGTATTGCCGTTCGTCTGGTCGCCCGTGCTCGGTTGAGAGCCGTCAGTCGTTTGGCTTGAGTCGGTCGTGCCGGACGGCGTGCCACTGTTGGACGTAGAGGAATCGGCACTCTGCGACTGATCAGGGGTGTCCGAAGACGAGTTGGTGGATGCGGAGTTGCCCTGCGGGTCGTCCTGCTGGATTTGCGATTGATCGGAGCTATCCGCATCGCTCTCGGTCGTGCGCGACGAAAGGATTGGCTCGGGACGCTCACCCAGACCCTCGCCGGCAGTGGTGATAAGGATAGCGCCGGTGCAGGCGATGACCGCGACGATGGCGATGGCGATCGAGAAGATGATGACCTTCTTTTGCGTCTGGCTGCGCTCTGCCGCCGCCTTGGCGCGCAGACTGTTGGGGGCTACGCGCGCCGTGGTCGCGCGTCCCGCAACCCGGCGCATTTCCTGCGTGGTCGCGGCGCCACCTAGGTGCTCCTCGACATCGGGCTCAACGGGCTCGTAGGCGCCGGCAGGGTAGTCGACAGCGGCATGCGTGCCCTTGATTGCTTCGGCGCTGGCAGAGATAAAGTGGCGGTAGACCTGCGAGGACACAACGGTGATGACCGAGCTCACGGCGGCGCCGATCACCGATCCGGCGATACCGATCTTGGAGGCAAGCGCGACGCTCGTGGCGGCAGCTGCGGCGCCGGCGATGATTTGGGGAATGGAAATGTCGTCGAACAGGCCCTTTTTGGGCGCGATGGCCATGGTCTGTCCGATGGAATGGTTCTCGTGCACGCCGTTGTTGAGCGCGGCCGGTGTCATGACGCGCGTGCGCGGCGCGTTGGTGTACTTGGTTGTCATACGGGGTCCTCCCGGTGTAAATCTGCTTCGTTTCGTTTAGCCATCAGGGTACCCACCAGATGTGAATCGTACGTGACATTTAGCAGATACCATCAACTCATCAATAGCTCACCAAGTTGGTGGGATGCGGTTGCGCCCGGCGGTTGAACTACAATAAGGCTTGCTAATTGTTATGAATGGCGTCTACGCACGGGAGCATTCTTATGGATCTTCACCTTTCTCAGTCTGACGGCTTTTTGCGTGTGGCGGCGGCGTCGCCGCGGATTCGCGTGGCCGATGTCGAGGGCAATGCCGAGGTTGCGCTGGCGGCTATTCGCGATGCTGCCGAGCGCGGCGTTCGCGCGCTGGTGCTGCCCGAGCTTAACCTGACCGGTTATACCGCGGCCGATTTGTTCCATAACCGCACACTGCTGTATGCCTGCGAGACCGCACTGGCACATATTCTCGATGAAACTCGCGAGCTGCCGATTGTCTTTACCGTCGGTCTTCCCGTTGCGGTTGCCGAGAATATCTACAACTGCGCCGCCGTGTGCTGCGCGGGCGAGCTTTTGGGTCTCACGGCCAAGAAGTATTTACCTAACTATGGCGAGTTCTATGAGCGCCGTTGGTTTGCTCCGGCGCCTGCGGATCCCGTGTGGGTTGAATTTGCCGGTCAGGGTCCGGTCCCGCTGGGTTCGGGGCTTGTCTACCGCTGCTGCGATGAGGACGCCGAGGATTTGGTGCTCGGTATTGAGGTCTGCGAGGACCTGTGGGTGCCGGCACCTCCTTCGACCGAGATGGCGCTTGCCGGTGCCACGGTGATTCTCAACCCCTCCGCTTCCGACGAGATCATCGGTAAGGCAGATTACCGCCGCAGTCTTATCTCTAACCAAAGCGCGCGCCTGTACTGCGCCTATGCCTATGCGGACGCGAGTGAGGGCGAGTCCACGACCGATATGGTCTTTGCGGGCGAGAACCTCGTCTATGAAAACGGATCTAAGCTCGCCGCGACCAAGCTGCTTACCTGCGACATGGCCATCGCTGACGTCGATCTTGACCGTCTGGTTGCCGAGCGCCGTCGCTCGACGACGTGGACACGCGCGGACGATGCGCCGGAGGCCACGACCGTTGAGTTTTCGTTTGAGGGCGTGCTGGCCAAAGAGCCTGTCCTGCGCGATGCCTGCGATATCGACCGCGTTTTCCCTCGCGCGCCCTTTGTGCCGGCCGACCATGGCGACCTGGCCGAGCGTTGCGAGACCATCCTCGACCTGCAGACTGCTGGCCTCAAGACCCGCCTTGCCCACACGGGCACCAAGGCTGCGGTCATCGGCCTTTCGGGCGGCTTGGACTCCACGCTGGCACTGCTTGTGACCGTGCGTGCCTTCGATGCACTGGGGCTGCCGCGCACTGGTATCACAGCCGTGTCCATGCCTGGCTTCGGTACGACGCATCGCACCAAGTCGAATGCCGAGTCGCTCGCTCGCGACCTGGGCGTGAGTTTCCGTGAGGTTTCGATCCACGCGGCCGTGGAGCAGCACTTCAAGGACATTGAGCACGATCCGGCCGTTCAAGACGTGACCTACGAGAACAGCCAGGCGCGCGAGCGTACGCAGATTCTGATGGACCTGGCTAACCAGGCTGGCGGCTTTGTCATCGGCACCGGCGACCTGTCGGAGCTGGCGCTCGGCTGGGCTACCTATAACGGCGACCACATGAGCATGTACGCCGTCAACGCGAGCGTGCCCAAGACGCTTGTGCGCCATCTGGTACGCTATGCGGCCGATGTCTTTGGCGGGCGTATTGCCGAGGTTTTGCTCGATATCCTCGATACGCCGGTATCTCCCGAGCTTCTGCCGCCCACGGGCGACGGCGAGATTGCGCAGAAGACCGAGGATTTGGTGGGCCCGTACGAGTTGCACGACTACTTCCTCTACTACTTGCTGCGTTTTGGCTTTGAGCCGGGCAAGATCTACCGCATGGCGCTCAAGAGTTTCGAGGGTGTCTACGACGCCAAGACCGTCCACACGTGGCTGCGTACGTTCTATCGTCGCTTCTTTGCCCAGCAGTTTAAGCGCAGCTGCCTGCCCGATGGCCCCAAGGTTGGTTCGGTGACGCTCAGCCCGCGCGGCGATTGGCGTATGCCGAGTGACGCCAGCTCGCGTCTGTGGCTTGCGCAGATCGACGCGCTCAATCCAGTTGACTAAGGTTGGCTAAATTGAACCAATACGGGGGTTGCAAGCGTTACACTTTTGCAATCTGATGGCCCGTATCGCGCGGCGCTCTTGTCGGAGCGCCGCTTTTTTATATCGGAAGGTGGCACCATGCAGGCATCGCAGCGTCTCGACCGCTTTGGCGCGGAGGTCTTCGCCTCGCTCAACAACAAGCTGCTCGCGCTGAAGGCTCAGGGCAAGACCATTTACAACATGAGCGTGGGCACGCCCGACTTTAAGCCGTACGGCCACGTGGTCGAGGCGCTCACACAAGCAGCCCAGGATCCCGAGATGTGGAAGTACGCCTTGCGCGACCTGCCCGAACTCAAGCAGGCCGTGTGCGATTATTACGAGCGCCGCTTTGGCGTTTCGGGCATTACGCCGTCCATGGTGCAGTCGTGCAACGGCACGCAGGAAGGCGTGGGCCATTTGGGCCTGGCCCTGCTCGACCCGGGTGACACCATCCTGGTGCCCGATCCGTGCTATCCGGTCTTTGAGGCGGGCGCCAAGATCGCCGATGCCAAGCTCGAGTACTATCCACTGGTTGCCGAGCACAATTACCTGCCCTATGTGGCAGGCATCGATCCCGAGGTGGCCGATCGTGCCAAGTACATGATCGTGTCGCTGCCCGCCAATCCGGTGGGCTCGGTGGGTACGCCCGAGGTCTACGAGGAGATCATCGCTTTCGCTCGCGAGCACGACCTGCTCATTGTCCATGACAACGCATACTCCGACATCGTGTTCGACGGCGAGCCGGGCGGAAGCTTTTTGCAGTACCCTGGCGCGCTTGAGGTGGGCGTGGAGTTCTTCTCGCTCTCCAAGTCGTTTAACGTTACCGGTGCACGTATCGGCTTTTTGGTCGGCCGAGAGGACGTGGTCTCTGCCTTTGCCAAGCTGCGCAGCCAGATCGACTTTGGCATGTTCTTCCCGATCCAGAAGGCTGCTATCGCCTGCCTGAACGGTCCGCGAGATGAGGTCGAGGCGCAGCGCCTGAAGTACCAGGAGCGCCGCGATGCCCTGTGCGACGGTCTTGAGGGCTTGGGCTGGGAGCGTCCCAACGCGCATGGCTCTATGTTTGTGTGGGCCAAGCTTCCCGGTGGTCGCACCGATTCCATGGCGTTTTGCGAGGAGCTTATGGAGAAGGCCGGCGTTGTGGTGACGCCGGGTGCGAGCTTTGGTCCTTCGGGCGAGGGACACGTGCGCATGGCGCTGGTCCTGCCGCCCGATCAGATTGCTTTGGCTGTTGAGGCTATTCGCGAGGCGGGCCTGTATTAGAAAGCTATTTCGCCTCGTCAATAGCTCGAAACCGATTTCGTGCAGTTATTTTACGAATCCTGCAAACAATTTCGGTAAACGGTCGATTTTTGGCTGCGAATAGGAGCATAATCAAAGTCCCGATTGGATGTATTGGGATTACGGCAAGCCGCTCGGGTCGTTCCCGGGCGGCTTGCTTGTGGAGAGAGATGGGAGTTTCTAATGGTTAACGAGAAGAAGGTCGCTATTGTCGGCTGCGGTTTCGTCGGTTCGTCTTCGGCGTTCGCGCTGATGCAGAGTGGTCTGTTCTCCGAGATGGTCCTCATCGACGTGGACAAGAACCGTGCCGAGGGTGAGGCCCTGGATATCGCGCACGGCATGACGTTTGCCGAGCCGATGAAGATCTACGCCGGCGATTATTCCGATGTCGCCGACGCCGCCATGATCGTCGTCACCGCTGGCGCTGCCCAGAAGCCCGGTGAGACCCGCCTGGACCTGGTTAACAAGAACGTCAACATCTTTAAGTCCATTATCCCCGAGATTAAGAAGTCTGGCTTCGACGGCATTCTGCTCATCGTCTCCAACCCGGTCGATGTTCTGACCTATGCCGCCATCAAGATGTCCGGCCTGCCCGAGGGCCATGTTATCGGCTCCGGTACCGTGCTCGACACCGGCCGTCTGCAGCAGATGCTTGGTGCCCACGTTGAGGTCGACCCGCGCGATGTCCAGGCCTATGTCATGGGCGAGCACGGAGACTCCGAGTTTGTCGCTTGGTCCAGCGCCCAGGTTGCCGGCGTTCCGCTGAACACCTTCTGCGAGCTTCACGGTCATCTGGAGCATGAGGCTGCCGAGAAGCGCATCGCCGAGGACGTCAAGAACTCCGCCTACACCATCATCGAGAAGAAGCACGCTACCTACTATGGCGTCGCCATGGCCGTCAAGCGCATTTGCACTGCCGTCATGCGTGACGAGCAGACCGTTCTGCCCGTCTCCTCGCTCATGGTGGGCGAGTATGGCCTGTCCGATCTTGCCATCTCCATGCCGACCGTCGTTGGCCGCGACGGCGTTGTCTGCCGCGTCCCCGTGCCGCTGAACGATGACGAGCAGCATGAGCTTACCGCCTCTGCAAAGGCCCTCAAGGACATCATCGACAGCGTCGACTTCTCCTGCTAAATCAAGCTCTTTTGGGCAACAGGCTACAATGAAAGGCGTCCGGGTCCACACGGCCCGGGCGCCTTTTTGGTGCAAAGTAACCTGACCCCAATGCACCATAGTTGATGGGAGGGCCATGTCGGATTCGCCTAATTTTTTGACCTATGCCCAGACGGCGTTTGACCCGTTTGAGGAACGGCCGTTCTGCGCTGTGGATAGCCTGGTCTTTGCGTGGTTGTCCTATTTGCGTTTGCCGGGTGATATGGCGGAGCTGACGAACTGGCAGGGCCTAGACGTACGCGAGCTGCTTCGTGCCGAGTGCTATCGGGACATGATTGGCGACCTGTGGGATCCAGAGGGGAGCAGGGCCTTGTTGGAGGCCGTGGCAGCAAGCCCTCGCTACCGTGGCGTGCACGTTTGCGGCTATCGTGCCGTGAGCGATGTGGTGGCGACAGAGCAGTTTGCAGCCATGGCGTTCCGGTTTCCGGCGGGGTTTAGCTATCTTTCCTTCCGGGGGACCGACAGCACGATTGTGGGCTGGAAAGAGGACTTTAACATGGCATTCCGGTGTCCTGTGCCGGCTCAGGAATCCGCGGCGCGTTATGTGGACGAGGCGGCGGATGCGATTGACGGGCCGATTTTGTGCGGAGGTCATTCCAAGGGTGGAAACCTTGCGGTGTACGGTGCGGCGATGTGCTCCGATGTCGCCCGTGATCGAATCGAACGGGTGTATTCCCATGATGGTCCGGGCTTCGTCGAGGAGTTTCTGAACGGCAACGCCTTTGCCGATCTTTCCGGCCGCATCGATAAGACGCTACCCCGGTCGTCAATCTTTGGCATGATGTTCGAGACGCAGGAGGACTATGCCATCGTTGAGAGCACCGAGTTCAGCCTGCTGCAGCACAATCCCTTTAGCTGGGTGGTTGATGGTCGCGACTTCGTGTACTGTGAGCGCCTGTCCGCCGGTGCTCGATACGTTGATGGCTCCATTCGCGAGATGCTGCTTGCAGTGGGGCCTGCCGAGCGCGAACGTTTTGTAGATGCGTTGTTCTCCGTGTTTGAGGCTACGGGAGCTGAGCGGTTTGCGGATATCGCTGGGAATCTGCGCGAGAGCCTGCCCGTGATGCTCCAGGCTGCGCAAGGTTTCGACAAGGATACACGACGCTTTGTCTCGCAGACCATCGTGGCAATCCTTAAGTGCGCACTGCTGCCCAAACGACCCCAGATCGACATGTCCGCTGCCGGTAAGAGTCTGGCAGAACAGCTCGAGGCTTGGCAGTCCGAGCTTCTGCGCTAGCCATTGGTGCAAAGCAACCTGTCCCCGATGCACCAATCTTCGATGCGCTCGGGGAGGGCTCGACCGCTATACTGGTTCGTGCCGAAATCGATCTAGAACGGAATGCCGTATATGAAAATCAATCACGCGATTCTGCATATTCTGGACTTTGACTCTGCCGTCAACGTTATGAGCCAGCGCGAGCTCGATATCGAGAGTCGTACCGTGCGCAACTTCGTGACCACGCATCTGCGCCGCGCACGTACCTCGGCCGACAATAAACGCGCCACGTTTGCCGAGAACTCTGCGTTTGGCGGCGAGCTCAAGGGTTATTTCTTTGGCGAGCGCGAGTTCGTGGACCTGTCGCAGCAGATTGCGGAGTTTATCTCCTCCGAGCTCACCAAAGCCGAGAAAGCCGAGTCCACCGACGTGCTCGTGGCCGATTTTGACGACGATGAGGATGCCCGCTGGTTTGCCGTGATGCTGCTGGGCTCCAAGCAGGCTTTTATGCACGAAGTGGGCCGCGAGGAGGGGGAGGTGCGCAACGACATCGCGCGCCACTACGCCATTCTGCCGAACCCCTCGCAAAAGGTGCCGAGCTATGCCATCGTACGTGCGAGTACCATGGAGATCGGCTACGTGGACAAGAAGCGCAAGATTGCCGGCGAGGACCGCATGCTTATCCCCGATGGCCTGCTGCAGTGCGACACGGGCGTATCGGGCAAGGAGGTCATCGACACCGTGACGCGTGTGGTCGAGGAAGTCGCCGAGGAGCACGGTGCCAATACGGCCGTAGCGCTCGCTAAGGTTAAGGCTGCCGTTGCCGAGAAGGTCGAGGATGACGAGGAGCTTCCGCCCTGGGATATCGTCGATGAGGTCTTTGGGGACGAGCCGGTCATCAAGGAAAGCGTGCGCGCGGCACTGACCGAGGAGAAGGTTCCTGAGCGTGTGCCCGTGGAGCGCAAGCAGGTCGAACGCGCGGCGGTGCGCAATCACAAGATCCGTACCGACACGGGTATCGAGATCAGCTTCCCGGCCGAGATGGGTTCGAATTCCGAGTACATCGAGTTCGTCAATGAGCCCAACGGCCTCATCTCCATCGAACTCAAGAACATCGGCAGCATCGAGAATCGATAAGCTGCTCTTGGACGTTGAAAAAAACAAAGGCCGAAACCCTTCGGGACTTCGGCCTTTTTGCTTGGAGCTGAATCGAGTTGCAGGCTGAGCATACGTCAGCGAAAACGCCCCTAAGCGAGCAAGGTGACGTGAAAGAGGAGGGAAGCGTGCTTCGGTACGCGACCGACGATTGAACGTCAGATTGCCGCTTAGGGGCGTTTGCAGCGTCGGCTAGTTACGCGGTTTGTCAAAACCGCGTAACCCTACAGCTGGCGCAGGCCCTCTTCGAGGCCGGTCTTGCTGTCGGTCTTCTCGTCGCGCATCTTGATAACGCGGGCAGGGACACCGGCCACGACGGCACCGGCGGGGACATCCTCGACGCACACGGCGCCGGCGGCAACGACAGCACCCTTACCCACGTGCACGCCCTCCAGGACCACAGCATTGGCGCCGATCATGACATCGTCCTCGATGATGACGGGCGTGGCGCTGGCGGGCTCCACGACGCCTGCCAGCACGGTACCAGCGCCGATGTGGCAGTTCTTACCCACGGTGGCGCGGCCGCCCAGCACGGCGCCCATATCGATCATGGAGCCTTCGCCGATGACGGAGCCGATGTTGATGATGGCACCCATCATGATGACGGCGCGATCGCCGATCTCGACGCGGTCACGGATGATCGCGCCCGGCTCGATGCGGGCGTTGACGCCCTTGAGGTCGAGCATGGGCACGGCGGAGTTACGGCAGTCGTTCTCTACGTCGTAGTAGTCGATGGAGTCGGCGTTGGCGTCGAGGATTGCCTTGAGCTCATCCCAGTCACCAAAGACGGTCTTGCCACGACGACCGCCGTAGACGTGCGCATTGCCCCACTGGACCTTCATGCCCGGCTTCTCGCGCACGTACAGTTTGACGGGCGTCTTTTTAGGTGCTGTGGCGATGTAGTTGATAATCTCCTGTGCATCCATCTCGGCTGCATTGCTCATTTGCTGTCTCTCCTTTGGGTGGATCCGGTTGATACCTGGTTAGGCAAACATGACCTGGTCGAACGTATAGAAGCCGTGCTCGCGGGTGACGAGCTTCTGCGCGGCTGCCAGGGCGCCGTTGACAAAGATCTGACGGCTCGTGGCGCGATGCGTGAGCGTGACTTCTTCGTCCTGGCCAAAGAAACTCACTTCGTGCACGCCGGCGACAGTGCCACCGCGCAGCGAGTGCATGCCGATCTCCTTGGGGTCGCGCGCTCCGCACATGCCCTCGCGTCCATAGACGGGGTGGTAGCCTGCCTCGGGCTCAGCTTCGACGACGGCGTCGAGCAACAACTTGGCAGTGCCGCTGGGGGCGTCGACCTTTTGGTTGTGGTGCGTCTCGACAATCTCGCAGTCAAAGCCGGGCAGCTCGCGTGTGGCCTGTGCTACCAGATGACGCAGGGCTGCGATACCGATGGAGTAATTGCCGGAGTGCATGACGCGGGTGTTCTGGCCCAGCTCACGCAGGCGGTCCATCTGCTCGGGGGTGTAGCCTGTGGTGCCCGAGACCAACGCCGCGCCCGTGCGCTCGACATAGGCGACGACGGCGTCGAAGGTCACGACGTTTGAGAAGTCGATAATCACATCGGCAACCGGTGCGTTCTCGAGCTCGCTCAAATCGAAGCCAATCTGGGCCACGATATCAAAAACGGGCTGACCGGCGGTGTCGACAACGCCCTCGGCGGTAGTGCGGATGAGCGAGCCCATGCGGCCCGTTCCCATAATGACGGTCTTAATCAAGCAGACCAGCTCCCTTCAGAGCATCGGTAAGTGCGGAACGCGTGTCGTCTGCCATGGGGCACAGCGGCATGCGGTAGTTGGCTTCGATCATACCCATCTGGGCGAGTGCTTCCTTGACGGGGATGGGGTTGACTTCGCTAAAGAGGGCGTTGATGAGCGGCTGGCCGGCAATCTGGATATCGCGGGCGCGCTCCACGTCACCGTCCAGATAGGCGCGGCACATGTCGTGCACGAGCTGCGGCTGAATGTCTGCCCACACGCTGATGGTGCCCGAGGCGCCCAGGCTCATGAGCGGTACGGTAAGTGCGTCCTCGCCTGAGTACATGCGGAAGTCGTCGGACAGCAGGTGAGCGATCTTGGCCGCGTAGGCGACGTTGCCCGAGGCTTCCTTAATACCCATGATGTTGGGGTGCGCGGCCAAGCGCTCTACGTTGCGCTCGCTGATGCCGCAGCCGCAGCGGCCGGGGATGTTGTACAGGATGCAGGGGATATCTACGGCATCGGCAACGGTCTTAAAGTGCTGGTAGATGCCCTCTTCGTTGGACTTGTTGTAGTAGGGGGTAATGAGCAGCAGGCCGTCGGCGCCCAGGCCCTGATAGGTGAGCGACTTGGTGAGCATGGTCTGCGTGGAGTTGGAGCCCGAGCCGGCGATGACGGGGACACGGCCTGCAACCTGCTTGACCACCGCGGCGACAACGGAGTTGTCCTCGTCGTCGGTCATCGTGGCGCTCTCGCCGGTGGTGCCCAGGGTGAGGATGGCGTCGGTACCGTTTTGCAGGTGGAAATCGATAAGGCGCTCGAGCGCATCGAAGTCGACACTGCCGTCTTTTTTAAACGGCGTCACAAGGGCGACGATTGAGCCCTCGAGATTGCGGATGTCCATGTTCTTCTCCTTCGCTCTCGCGATTTGGATGCGCTTGTTCCATTGGGCGGCGACCGCCAGGCGCTCGTCCTGGGCACGATGGCGGGCACTTTCGGCGCGCGACTTGGCCAGCAGCTCGCGGCCGCACGGCAGCACGTCGAGCGTGGCAAAGTAATCGCCCGGGCGCTCGGCACGGCGGATAAGGTCGGCCGAGCCATCGGGGCGCAGCAGCACCTCGGCGGAGCGCAGGCGCCCGTTGTAGTTGTAGCCCATGGAGTAGCCATGGGCGCCGGTATCGTGGATCACGAGCAGGTCGCCCATGTCGATATGCGGCAACTCGCGATCAATGGCGAACTTGTCGTTGTTCTCGCACAGATTGCCCGTAATGTCGTACGTGTTTGTGACAGGCGCCGCGGTCTTGTCGGAGCCACCCGGCTGGCCCATCACCGTAATGTGGTGGTAGGCGCCATACATGGCAGGGCGGATCAGATCAACGGCGCTTGCGTCGACACCGATATAGTCCTTGTAGATTTGCTTCTCGTGGATGGCCTTGGTGACCAGGCAGCCGTAGGGGCCCATCATAAAGCGGCCCATCTCGGTGCAGATTGCCACATCGCCCATGCCGGCGGGAACCAGAATCTCATCGTAGGCTGCATGCACTCCTTCGCCGATGGCATGGATATCGTTGGCCTGCTGCTCGGGCAGGTAGGGGATGCCGACGCCGCCGGACAGATTGATAAAGGCGACGTGTGCGCCGGTCTCGCGCTCCAGGCGCACGGCAAGCTCAAAGAGGATGCGCGCGAGCTTGGGGTAGTAGTCGTTGGTGACGGTGTTGCTGGCAAGGAATGCGTGGATGCCAAAGTTTTCGGCGCCCTTGGCTTTGAGCATGCGGAAGGCCTCGAAGAGCTGCTCGGTGGTCATGCCATATTTGGAGTCGCCTGGGTTGTCCATGATGCCGTTGGAGAGCTGGAACAGGCCGCCTGGATTAAAGCGGCAGCTGACCGTTTTGGGGATGGGGCCGGCGACGCGCTCATAGAACTCAATGTGGCTGATATCGTCGAAGTTGACGATGGCGCCCAGCTTGTCGGCGAGCTCAAAGTCGGCCGCCGGCGTGTCGTTGGACGAGAACATGATGTCATGTCCGGTGATGTCCAGCGAGCGGGCGATCATGAGCTCGGTATAGCTCGAGCAATCGCAGCCGCAGCCGTATTCGTTGAGAATGGAGATGAGCGCCGGGTTGGGGTTGGCCTTGACGGCAAAGTATTCCTTAAAGCCCGGGTTCCATGCAAAGGCGTCGCGCACTTCTTGCATGTTGCGGCGGATGCCCGCCTCGTCGTATAGATGAAACGGCGTGGGGAACTGCTCGACGATATGCTCGAGTGTCTCCTTGTCCACAAACGGCTGCTTGGCCGCATATGCCTCGTTGGGGGTCAATGCCATGTCCCGTAAACCTCGCTATCCAGACGGCGCCATCTGCGCATCGAATCCGCATAGCGTGGACCCAATGTCCGGATAGCGCTCCCGCATTGCTGCAGACAGTCCTGTGGGTGTTTCCCACAGGCCCACCAGGTTGTTCGTGCCCGAAAAGCCCAGTTCGGCGGGTTTCGCCTCCCCACGGGGTCAAAGCCTGCCGGCTCGCCCGCGGTTCTTCGTGCCCGCGCCTCTATCAAGTGGTAACGACCCTACCACGTTGCACTTTACCAAACAAGAGTATTCGTATATAACGTTTAAAAAATGCAGCATCATGCTAGAAACAAGGGTGCCACAATCCAGCGTCACAATAGGTGTCAGCCGAGTCGTCCCATGAAAGGAATCCCTATGACCGAGCTCCAAGAACTCCGTCGTTATCGTCGCGACCTGCACCGCATTCCGGAGCTCGACTTCGATCTTCCGCAAACCATCGCCTATATCGAGGGCGTGCTCGCCCCGCTCGCCTGCGAGGTGACCCATCCGTGCCCCAGCTGCGTCTGCGCTTTCTTCGATGCCGGCACGGGCGCCGCGCATGCCACGGCGATTCGCGCCGACATGGACGCCCTGCCCATCGCGGAGGCAACGGGCGCGGCCTTTGCCTCGACCCATCCCGGTAGGATGCATGCGTGCGGTCACGACGGTCACATGGCCATGGCGCTCGCGGCGGCGACTTTTGTCGACCGCACGATTCGTGAGCAGCCGGGCGCCATCAAGCGCAACGTGCTCTTTGTGTTTCAGCCGGCCGAGGAAACGACCGGTGGCGCCAAGACGGTGTGTGAGAGCGGCGTATTCGAGCGCTACGGGGCGGATCGCATCTTTGGCTTCCACGTATGGCCCGACCTGCCTGCGAAAACGTTGGCGAGCTGTTCCGGTCCGCTGCTGGCGCGCTCAAGCGAGACGCACATTCATATCCATGGCGCGAGCATCCATATCGCCAAGACCTACGGCGTTCCGGTCGAGGAATCGCATGATGCCGCGCTGGCAGCGGCCAAGTTCTTGGTTTCCGAGCGCGCGCTCATGGACGAGTTGGGTGCCGACGAGCCCTGCATTGGTAAGTTCGGCCTGCTGCAGGCCGGCACCGTCTGCAATGCGGTGGCGGGGGAGGCCCATGTGGCTGGCAGCCTGCGCGTGTTTACGGACGGTATGTTCGACCGTGCGCGCGAGGGCGTGCGCCGCGTGTTGGACGAGGCCTGCGCCGCAACAGGCTGTACGTACGATCTCGACTTTGCCGAGGGCTATCCGCCGGTCGATAACGACCCCGAGCTGTTCGCCCACATTGCGCCTGCCTTGTCCGAGTTGCAACTTGTGGACGAGCCGCTGCTAATCGCCGAGGATTTCGCGTTCTATCAGCGTCATCTGCCGGGCGTATTCTTCTTGCTGGGCACGGGCGTGCCGGAGGGTCAAGAAAACCCGAGCGATTCGGATGGCTGTCCCACCTATGCCATGAGCGCTCTGCATACTGATACCATGCTCTTTGACGAGGAAATCCTACTCAAAGGCCTCGATGTCTACAAACGATTGCTTGACTTGGAGTGACGATGGAGCGACGCCGACAATCTGCCGTTTATAGTCCCGGTGGGTGTGGATGCGGCTTGTTGCTGCTTCCGGTTATTGCTGTGAGCATTGGCGTGATGTTTGCGCTTGCCGGACTGGCCGCGGCAGCGCTTGTGCTGTTGATTGTGGCCATTGGCGTGACGATTTGGCTCTGCCGCAATCGCGAGCGACGCCGTGCCGACGGTAAAACCAATGTCGGCTGGGTCGTATTCCTGGTCATTGCGTACCCGCTGAGTGTCAGCTACCTGGTGTTCTTCGTCCTGTTGATGATCAGTGCCTTTACCGGGGAATCCGTCACGGTGGGTTGATGCGCTGCCAGCAGACGGTCGCGCAAAATGCGTTTGCTCGGCGTTTGGATAACTGCATTGGCCGTTTACCGCAACCTTAGCCCTCAGCTAATGAATTCAAATTCAATCCTTCCTACGATGTGCTGTGTGCCGGCGCGGTAGCCGGATCGTAGGAAGGATGCATAATGAAAAAGCTCGAAAACGATGCGCTGCTGAGCCGTCGCGCTGCACTTGGCGCATTCGCCACTGTTGCCTTGGGGACTGCCAGTCTTCTTGCCGGTTGCGGTAGCGATAAGGCGACCGTCGCCGAGGATGCCGGCGATGGCGTCAAGAAGGAAGAGACGAAGAAGGAAGAACAGCCTACGACTGACCTGGCTGTTGGCACGACGGTGACCACGACTGCTGGCCTTTCCGTCGTCGTCGATTCCGTTCAGCCCGGCCTCACAAATTATGACGGTTCGACCATGACGGGCATTCACGTCACGTACGTCAACAATGGCGATGAGGGCGCAGATTACAATATCTACGACTGGAAGGGCGAGGACGCCAACGGTGCTCAGCAGAACCAGGGTTATTACAGCGAGGGCTCCGATGAGCTGCAGTCTGGCACCCTTGCCGCCGGTGGCTCCGTGGCGGGCAATATCTACTTTGATGGTGACATCAAGAAGGCTCTCTATTTTGTCAACGTGTTTGATAAGTCCGCGACTGCAAGCTGGGTGCTCGCCTAGCTTGTTGCCGCTGTTGACCGCATGGGGAGGTGAAGTCGTATGCCCGATAAAAAGCTGACGGACGAGTTGCTCAACGAGCTCCTTGATGCGCCGAGTATCGATGGCTATATCAAAGAACACGACTTTGCCGCCCCGTCACTTTCGGATTACTTAAAGCAGTTGCTGCAAGAGAAGGGGCTCGAGCGTTCGCGCGTGGTGCGTATGGCCGACCTCAACGAGACCTTTGGCTATCAGATCTTCACCGGTTCGCGCAATCCGAGCCGCAATAAGGTGCTGCAGATTGCCTTTGCAATGGCGCTATCGATGAAGGAGACCAATCGCGCCCTGACGGCTGCCGGAGTGAGCGTCCTCAACTGCAAGGACCGTCGCGATGCAATCATTATCTTTTGCATCGACCGTGGCTGTAGCCTCCAAAAGGTCAATGAAGAGCTGTATCGCTTTGGCGAGGAAACGGTGAGCTAGTGGCCGATGGCTGAGCCAGCGGTGTCACCAGAACAACTATGCAAACGAACGGGGTGCGGACACCATGGGGTGTCCGTACCCTGCGTTATGATGGACGCTATGGATACTCAGAGCCCAACATATTCCGATGACGAGCTGACTGTTTCGCTTGTTGACCACTTGGCGTCGCTCGACCGCGATGACAGCTATCGTGTGGAGCGCGTGCTCAAGCTCTCGGATGTCGAGACGACCGAACTCGTCTATTTTGAGGGCTCTGGCGGTGGGTCTCTCGGTCCCTTTGTCCGCAAGCGCATCGATGCTTCGGCGCAGATTGGCGGAGCATATGAGCGCCTGTTTGCGGCCCAGCGCGCCGGTCGTCGTTTTGAGCACTTGCCCCGAATCGTCGATTGCCGCCGTGTGGGCGACGAGCTTGACGTGGTGATGGAGTATGTCGAAGGCGAGACACTCGAGGCGTTGGTGGGGCGCTTGGGGGCGACGCCCGATTATGCCCGCGGGCTGTATCCCGTTTTGTGTGAAGCAGTGGGCGAGCTACATGCTGGTTTTGCAGCTGCGGGGGAGCCGGAGGTACCGGTAATCCACCGCGACCTTAAACCCTCGAACATCATTGTATCGGGCGTGAGGTATGCGGCCGATGCCGGCATGACCTTTTCCTCGCTGGTGATTATCGACCTGGGAATCGCGCGCGTTTGGCGCGATGGCGCCGATGCCGACACCGTCAAGTTTGGCACGCGTTCTTATGCGCCGCCCGAGCAGTTTGGGTTTGGGCAGACGAGCGTCCGGAGCGATATTTACGCGCTTGGCGCGCTGCTGTTCTTTTGCCTGACGGGAACTGACCCCAAACCGGGGCGGGACATACGTGAGCAATGCGAGTCGCACGGTATGCCAACCCCGCTTGCCGATGCGGTTTGCATGGCGATGGCGCTCGATCCGGCTAAGCGCTTTGCGAGCGCAAAGGCGCTGGGGCATGCTGCGCGTGCGGCGTATGAGCTATGTCTCCCTGCACCGTCGCCCGCGACCTTTTCTGCTGTCAGTGTGCCCCGGGTCGTGGCGTCGCAGGTGCAGCGGGTACAGCAGCCGGTTGCCCTCACGCTTCCGGCTTCTGCAAACCGGCGTTCGATCGTCTCCCCCGTGACGTCCAAATGCGCGCGTCTGCTCTCGCGTATCCCCGAGCCCGTGGGGCGCATATGGAACGGATGCGTCTATGCGACAACATTGTTGCTGCTGATGGGCAGCCATTTTGCGGTATTTACGCCGACGGGCGAAAACAGAAACTATCCAACGTGGTTTTTGGCACTTGAGTATTTCTTTATGGTCGATGGCTTGGTGCTGCTTATTACGTTTGGCATGCTCGACCGCCGCAGGCTTCGGCGTCGCTTTCCCGTGCTCGATCGGTATCGGGGGAGCGCTTTTGTCGAACTATGGTTCAAGGCGCTCGGGTTTATGTTTGCCGTCATGTGCGTCGTCGTTGTTATCGGCAATGCGACCGGTGTCGTCTCTTAGATAATCGAAAAGGGGCCCCGCTTGGGGCCCCTTTGCAGTTGCACTTAAATACGGTTCATTTGATTGGCGACCTTGTTGTACCAGTCCTGCCACGTGGGCGGGCAGTACTTCTTGGCGGCTGCCGGGGTAAGCGTGGAGCCATAGTTGGCGCCCAGGTAAGCAACGTGGGCGGAGACAGCCTCGCTCCAGCTGCCAAAGCTACGCCAGCCACCGCCGCGGGCACTCCAGCCCCAGGCGTTATAGGAGCCGGCGCAATAGAGGCCCTTACTGCTCTCGATGCAGGCGATAGCGGGGGACCAACGGGGATCGACGCCGGTGTTCCAGGCGGCGACGGCAAAGTTATAGCCCTGGCCTGCCATAGGGGAGCCGGCGAGGTAGTTGTCGATGCGGCTCGTCCACTCGTTAATAAACGAGTCGTAATCGGAATTGCCGCTGTTGGAGTTGTTCACCGTGGTGTCGATGGTGGTGTTGGAGTTGGTGGCCTGACTGCTGGAGTTATTGCCACTCACGCCGGTACCCGAGATCTTCTCGGCGGCAGCAGCTTTGTCGGCCTCGAGCTTAGCCAGTTCGGCGGCATTTTCCTGCTCAGCCTTTGCCTGCGCCTCGCTGCGGAGCTGCTGTGCCTGGGCTAGCGCGTCCTCGGCATTCTTTTGCTCGCCCTCGAGCTGAGACTTGGCCTGATCGAGCTCGGTTTTGTTCTGCTCGAGCTCGGTTTGCATCTTGTTAAGCTCTTCGATCTCGTCGACGCTCGAGCTCGTAATCTGGTTTGTGTATTTGCAGGTGGTGATAAAGTCACCCAAGCTCTGCGTGTTTACCAGGAAGCTCACGATGGGGCTGGTGCCCTTCTGGTACTTATACAGATCGCGCATGGCGGAGCTTGCCTTGGCCTGCTGCTCGGGTAGCTCGGCCTCAATCTTATCGATGTTCGCCTCATTGGAGTCGATCTGCTTTTGCAGATCCTCGAGCTTGGTTCGAGCGTCGTTGTAGGCGCTCGTAGCGTCCTCGATTTTTTTCTGGGCGGCGGAAAGCTGATCCTGCGTTGCCTGCGAGGCGGCATAGGCCGCGACGGGGGAGAGCATCGGCGTGGCCGTCAGCGCGACGGCGAGCGCGGCGCTCGTGATGATACGAGCCGGCTTCGACGCGATGAGCGCTGCGGTGCGATGGTTCGAATGCTGCATCCAGTCCCTCTGCAATCAATCGTAGGTTATTGGTCGAGGTGTATTCTACTACTGCTTTCGACCTCAACTTGAACCTTAAAGGTTCTAAAGGGTCAAGTTGAACTTGAGGCTTTGGCTTTGACCTGCAGTTATAGTGAATTGTTGAGAAACCATAGAGTTCAACTTTAACGTTACGGAACCCTGTCCGAGAGGGTTTTTGTTTATCAAAAGTCGCCTCACGTGGGGAAAGATGCAATCGGCGGCAAGAAATGAGACTTGGCGACGTCAATGCCCGGCATGGGTGTCGGGGGAGTTGCCAGGCTGTTTCGCCTCGTTTGCCATAGATACGGTGGAGCTTTGGGTGCCGGCGGCTCGGCACGCTAGAATAAATCAGTTGCACAAAGACCGCCCGTCGTGTGGGCAGTTCATGATAGGAAGTTTCCATGGCATTGCAGTTTACAGAGCGCGAGTTTATTCCCGTGCTGCTCGGCGGCGACATCAACGCGTATTCGGTGGCGCGCGCCTTCTACGAGGAGTATCGGGTCAAGAGCCTGGTCTTTGGCAAGTATCAGACCGGCCCTGCGTATCGCAGCCAGATTATCGACTACACGCCTAACGTGGATATCGACACCATGCCCGTGATGCTTAAGACCGTCAACGGCATCGCTCGGGCACATGCCGACAAGACGATTGTCCTGATGGGCTGCGGCGATAACTATGTTGCCCTGGTGGCCCAGGCCAAGGATGCCAACGAGCTGGCGGATAACATCGTTGCGCCTTACGCGCCCTATAGCATGCTTGAGCAGTGCCAGAAGAAGGAGATCTTCTACGAGCTGTGCGAGAAGCACGGCGTGCCCTATCCGCATACGTTTACCTTTACTGCGCAGATGCTCAACACGCAAGGAGAGGCACCTGCCGAGGTGCTCGACCAGATTGACTTCCCCTACCCGATGATCCTGAAGCCTTCCGACGGCATCATGTGGTGGCAGCATGAGTTCGAGGGTCAGAAGAAGGCTTATGAGATTGCCGACCGCGCCGAGCTGGAGCAGGTTATCCGCGATTCCTATGCCAGTGGCTACACCGATGACCTGATTTTGCAGGATCGCGTGCCCGGCAACGACGAGTACATGCGTGTGCTTACCAGCTATTCTGATCGCAACGGCAAGGTTCGCATGATGTGCCTGGGTCACGTGCTGCTCGAGGAGCATCAGCCCCATGGCGTCGGTAATCACGCCTGCATCATCACCGAGCCCAATGATGAGCTCATGGATGGCGTGCGCAAGCTGCTCGAGGACCTTCACTTTGTGGGCTATTCCAACTTTGACGTCAAGTACGACGAGCGCGATGGCTCGTTTAAGTTCTTTGACTTCAACACCCGTCAGGGCCGCAGCAACTACTACGTAACCAACAGCGGCTTTAACGTTGCCAAGTACGTGGTGGACGAGTATGTGTTCAACCGCCCGTTTGAGCCGGAGTTTGTGACGGCGCAGGACGAGGCGCTGTGGATGGTCGTTCCCATGGGCGTCGTCGACAAGTACGTCAAGGATCCCGAGCTGCGCGCGAAGGTGCACCGTCTTGCCAAGGAAGGCAAGGGCGCCGATCCCTCGTTTATGAAGGGAGACTTTGTCTTTAACCGCTGGTTGCGCATGTGGCACACCAAGTTGCGTCACTTTAAGCTGTTCAAGACGTATTACAAGTAGACGAGCGTGGCGCCCGTCCGGTATGTATCGGGCGGGCGCGGGTATGATACGCGCAATTGCGTGGGCGTCACCAAGGAGGCGGCGATGGAAAAGCTGGGAGTTATCGGCGGCATGGGCGCCGAGGC
>JAIIUG010000030.1:0-21914 GCA_022739635.1 Collinsella sp.
AAGTACGCATGGGGTGCCAGGCGGTTCCTGTGGGTGAGCGCTTGGTTTTCCCAATCGTTAATGGCGTCCATGGTGATGCTCCTTCGTCATCGTAGTGATTCTTGTGCAACCGGTTGTCCTTATCTTACGGGCGATGCAAAATACTGTGCAACCGGTTGTCCGCTGAACGGTCGATTTGGTCGGGTTAACGGTGCAACCGGTTGTACAACCGCGACACTTATGTCACCCTGAGTATCGAAACTCAGCGCAAGACATCGTTCTTAAGCTCGTAGGCAACCGCCACGCCCGCTGATATCTCACCCATACGAGACATATTCGATTGCGGCTTGGTTGCAAAACGACACCGGTCACCGGATATCATGAACGCTGTTCAGGCGCACTATAGTAAGCTGTATCCGCACCAGCCCGTATCAGCGACAACATCGACCGCATTCTCCAGGAGACGCCATGACCCAACCAGTTCGCACCGCACCTACGCTTGCCGAGGTTGCCGCAGCTGCCGGCGTGTCGCGCTCCACGGCATCGCGCGCTCTCAACGATTCGCCCCGCATTAGCGAGGAAACCAAAAAGCGCGTCCGCGCGGCGGCCAAGGAAGTCAATTTTGTCCCCAACGCTCGTGGCCGAGCGCTCGCTGTCGGGCGCACGGAAATCATCGCCGTGCTCGTGACCGAGCCCCTGAGTGAACTCTTCAGCGACCCCACCTATAGCGAGTTTTTGAGCGGCATTACCGAGGAACTGTCGGAGTCGTCCTATCTGCCCGTTATCTTGCAGGCGTCTTCTACGCATGAGCGCAACCGCGCACGCGAGCACTTTGAGCGCCGCTCGTTCGACGCCGTGATCGACGTCTCCCCCTACAAGGGCAGCGAGCTGCTCGAGGTGCTGCGCGAGCTGGGCGTACCCACCGTGTTGTGCGGCCAGCTCGAGGGCCACCCCTATCGCGATGTGTTCTCGACAGTCTACTCTGACGACGAAGAGGGCGGACACTTTGCGGCACTCGCCATGAAGGAACGCGGACGCAAAGATATCGTCGCCGTGTTGGGACCGCAAGACAACCCCGCTGTTGTCGACCGCCTGCGCGGCTACCGTGCCGTCTTGGGCGAAGACCTCCCAGACGCAAACGTTATCTATACCGGCTGGAACAACGGAGACGGCTATCAGGCCATGCACCAGATTCTCGCGCGCGAGATTGCTTTCGATGGCGTGCTCTGCGGATCGGACCGTATCGCGGCTGGCGTCATCACCGCACTCAACGAGGCAGGCCTATCCGTTCCTGCGGACGTTTCTGTCGTCGGCTTCGACGATCACGAGATTGCGACGCGCTGCGTCCCCGCGCTCACGACTGTCCGCCAGCCCCTGCGCGAAGAAGGCCACATGGCCGCCAACATTGCGCTCGACATGATCAAGGGTGCCGAGCCCACCACCTCCGTGATGCACATGCAGCTGATCCAGAGAGACTCGCTATAAGAAACTGGGGCAGGCTTTTCGCCAGACAGTTGTTGCGGAAAGCCTGTCCCGTTTTGAGCGCTCGTTCTGGGGCACAGTTTCCGTTAAACAGCTCAACCGGAAACTGTGCCCCATTATTTTGCCGAATTCTGGGTCGCGCTTTCCGCGACGTCCGGTCATCCCAAGCCCTCACAATCTCGGCGCATAAAAAACGAGGAAAGGCACACGTCCTTCCCTCGTTGCAAGCAATATGTAGCCGCTCGCCTACATCAGGCGCAGGCTGACGTCCTTGAGCTGGGCGCCGGAAACGGCACTCGGGGCGCCCGACATGAGGTCGGAGCCACTGGCCGTCTTGGGGAACGCCATGACGTCGCGGATGGAATCGGAGCCGGTGAGCAGCATGCACACGCGGTCCAGACCCAGAGCGAAACCGCCCATCGGGGGTGCACCAAACTTGAGGGCCTCCATGAGGAAGCCAAACTGAGACTCGGCGCGCTCCTCGGTAAAGCCCAGGAGCTTGAGCATGGACATCTGCATCTCGGCGTTGTGGATACGCATGCCGCCGCCGCCGGCCTCAAAGCCGTCCATGACAAAGTCGTAGGTGCAAGAACCGGCTGCCAACGGGTCGGCCTCGATCTTGGCGATGTCGGTCTCGGTCGGCAGGGTGAAGGGCTGGTGCTCGGCAGCGTAGGCCTTGCGGTCCTCATCCCAGTGGAACAGCGGGAAGTTGACGACCCACAGGAAGTCGTGACCCTCGCGCTTGATCTCGAGCGCATTGGCCATGTGCGAACGCATGCCGCCCAGAATCTCATCGGAGAGCAGGCGCGGGCCGGCGGCGAACATCACAAGGTCGCCGGGCTCGACGTCCATGCGCTCGCGCAGAGCGGCCATCTCCTCGTCCGAGAAGAACTTGACGATGGGGCTGTTGATGGAGCCGTCCTCGCGGAAGGCGATCCATGCCAGGCCCTTGGCGCCAAACGTGGAGGCCACGCCGGCGAGCTTATCGATCTTGGCACGTGCCCAGGCACCGGCGCCCTTGGCGTTGATGGCCTTGACGACAGAGCCCTCCTCATTTGCGGCGGTCGCAAAGACCTTGAACTTGGAGTTGGCAAAGATGTCGGTCAGGTCGACCAGGTGCATGCCATAGCGGGTATCGGGCTTGTCGGAGCCATAGGTGTCCATGGCATCCCAGTAGTTCATGCGACGCAGTGGCGTGGGCATCTCGACACCCATGCGGCCGAAGGCATCGGACAGGACTTCTTCGAGCGCGCTCATAACATCGTTCTGGTCCACGAAAGACATCTCGATATCGACCTGAGTGAACTCGGGCTGGCGGTCGGCGCGCAGGTCCTCGTCGCGGAAGCACTTGGCAACCTGGTAGTAGCGCTCGACGCCGCCGACCATAAGCAGCTGCTTCAGAAGCTGCGGGGACTGCGGCAGGGCGTAGAAGTTGCCCGGCTGGATGCGGCTGGGGACGATGAAGTCGCGGGCGCCCTCGGGAGTAGACTTGAACAGGGAGGGCGTCTCGACCTCCATGAACTCACGGTTGTGCAGCGCCTCGCGAATGGCAAAGGTAAAGTCGGAGCGCAGCTTGAGGTTGGCCATCATCTCGGGACGACGGAGGTCCAGATAGCGATAACGCAGACGGGTGTCCTCGCTCGTCTCGATGCCGTCCTCGATCTGGAACGGCGGGGTAACAGAAGTGTTGAGCACCTCGGCGTGGTCGGTCAGGACCTCGATCTCGCCGGTCGCGAGCTTGGCGTTGGTGGTCTCCTCGCCACGGGAGCGCACGACGCCGTGAATCTTGATGGGCCACTCGGGACGCATGGTCTCGGCGATCTTAAAGGCGTCGCCGTCGGAGTGCTCGGGGTCGAAGGTGAGCTGCGTGATGCCCTCGCGGTCGCGAAGGTCGCAGAAGATAAGGCCGCCGTGGTCGCGGCGACGGCTCACCCAACCGGTGAGGGTGACCTCTTCGCCCACGTTCTCGCGGCGAAGCTCGCCGCAGGTACGGGTGTGCATGGAATGCTCGTCGATGGGACGGGTCTGGCTCATACCAGTGATCCTCCTTTATGGATCTGTGCCGCCCCGTGTCGTTCCGGGCGGCGTCGTACAGATTTGCCCAGCCTGCGTAAACCGCGCAGCCAGACATGGCGTTCTATCTTATCGCACCTGTGTCGATGTGCCGCGGAAAAGTAGCTCCTGCCCAAAGACTTGACGGAGACGAAACAATTGACGCACCGCGGCACCCGCCCGCGCTCGTCACGTGCGACAATATGCCCCAATAGAACAGCACTTGGAAAGGCCCGTCATGACTGCACGCCTCATTGTTATGGATATCGACTCCACGCTCATCAACCAGGAGGTCATCGATCTGTTGGGCGAGGAGGCAGGCGTGGGCGAGCAGGTGGCGCAGATCACCGAACGCGCCATGCGCGGCGAGCTGGACTTTAAGCAAGCGCTCGAGGAGCGCGTGGGGCTGCTTGCCGGCTTGGATGAGAGCGTGTTCGAGCGCACTTTTGAGCGCGTGACATTTACCCCCGGCGCGCTGGAGCTTGTGCGCTCGGCACACAGCAAGGGCTGGAAGGTCGGCGTGGTAAGCGGCGGCTTCCACGAGGTCGCTGACAAGATCGCAGCCGCCGCGGGCATCGATTTTTGCCTGGCCAACCGCCTAGAGGTCGTGGACGGCAAGCTTACCGGTAAGTTGGCTGCCGAGATTGTGACCAAGGAGTCCAAGCTCATCCAGCTGCTGGACTGGGCAGTTGAGTGCGGCGTCGACATGGCCCACACGGTCGCTATTGGCGACGGGGCAAACGACATCCCCATGATCCAGGCCGCGGGCACGGGCATCGCGTTTTGCGCCAAGCCCAAGACGCGCGAAGCCGCCCCGTTTGCCATCGACGAGCGCAACCTGATGCTCGCCATGGACATCATCCTGCGCGACTAGCCGATCCGTCTAACAATTGAATCAGTCCGTCCTATAGTTTCCGAACAATTTTGTCTTAGTGTTCGGAAACATACCCTTTGAGTGCTAGACTTTGCGCCGTCGAAGGGAACATATATGGATAAGCGAGATCTTGAGCAGCTGCTGAGCGATGTTGCCGGCGGATCAGTCACCCCTGCCGACGCCCTCACGCGCATCCAGACGGCTCCGACCGCCGATTTGGGCTTTGCACAGCTCGATCTTTCGCGCGGAGTGCGCCAGGGAGCCGGCGAGGTTGTCTACGGTGCCGGTAAAACCGCCGAGCAGATTGCCGCCATTATCGAAGCGCTGCGCGATGCCGGCCAGGAGCGCATCCTAGTCACACGCTTGGATGCCGAAAAAGCCGCGCGCACCGCTGAGCTTCTTGGCAACGACATCGACCTGGGATATGTCCCGGACGCCCAGCTCGCCCTGGTGGGTGGCAAGCCCTCCCCTACCGGCAACGGACGCATCGTCGTCGCCTGCGCCGGCACGAGCGACCTGCCCGTCGCCGAAGAGGCGGCACTGACGGCCGAGTTCTACGGCAACGAGGTCAATCGACTCTACGACGTAGGTGTCGCCGGCCTGCACCGCCTGCTCGCTCATGCTGGGGAACTTGCCCAGGCGCAGGTGGTCATCGCCATCGCCGGCATGGAAGGCGCCCTGGCGAGCGTTATCGGCGGCCTTGTGAGCTGTCCGGTCATCGCCGTCCCCACCAGCGTGGGCTATGGCGCGAGCTTTGGCGGCGTGGCCGCACTGCTCGCCATGCTCAACTCCTGCGCCAGCGGCGTTTCGGTCGTCAACATCGACAATGGCTTCGGCGCCGCCTACCAGGCAAGTCTTATCAATCATTTGAGCGCCGGCACGCCCTGTGCCCGTTAAGGAGCATTCTATGTCCAACCATCAGCACACGCTTATCATCGACGGCACCTCGGGCATCAGCGGCGACATGACCGTCGCAGCCCTGCTCGACCTGGGCGCCAGCGAGGAGCACCTGCGCGAACAGCTCGCCACGCTGCCGGTCGGCGGATTTGAGATTGCCGTCACCCGCGTAAACAAGCATGGCATCGACGCCTGCGACTTTGACGTTCAGCTGGCAGAGGAGCTCGAGAACCATGATCACGACATGGCCTGGCTCTACGGCAACGAAGCAGCTGGCGAGCACACACATGAGCATGAGCATCATGATCATGGTGAGCACGAGCATTGCCACGAGCACGACCATGAGGGCCACGCCCATGAGCACGAGGGTCACCATCACGCCCACCACCATCACCACCGTTCTTTGGGGGACGTCACCGCCATCATCGATGGCTCGCAGCTAAGCGATGGCGCCAAGCGACGCGCGCTCGCCATCTTTACCGCACTTGCCGCCGCCGAGGCCAAGGCCCACGGCAAAACGCCCGAGACCGTCATGTTCCACGAGGTGGGCGCCATCGATTCCATCGTCGACATCTGCTCGGTCGCCATCTGCCTCGATGACCTGGACGTCGAGGATATTATCGTCGAGTCGCTCTCCGAGGGTCACGGCACCATCCACTGCGCCCACGGCCTTATGCCCATCCCGGTGCCCGCCGTCGTCAACCTATGTCAGGCAGGCAATATCGCCCTCACGCCCGCACCGGTCGCCGGCGAGCTCGTGACGCCCACGGGTGCCGCCATCGTCGCCGCACTGCGCACGTCCGAGCACCTGCCGGCCCGCTACCGCATCGAAGCCGTCGGCTACGGCGCCGGTAAGCGCCCCTACGAGGGCTGCTCCGGCACGCTCCGTTGCCTGCTTGTTCACGTGGACGCATAGCCATGGATGCCCGCAAAACCAAAAGCCGCGCCGCCATTGTCACGGCGTTTTCCGAGCTCCTTCGCGAGGAGGACTACGGCAAGATCACCGTCGGCGACATCATCGCGCGCGCCCATGTGGGTCGGGCCACGTTCTACGGCCTCTTTAAGAGCAAAGACGACCTACTGTCCAAGCTCGTAAGCGACATCTGCACCCACGCCCTCGACGACGATGGCACACCGCTCGACGACCCACTCGTGCAGGTCGAACATATCCTCAACAACCTCTGGGAGCGCCGCCAGGGCGTTCGAGCCCTCGTAGCCGGCGCCGGCTCACGCGTCTTCGCCGACTGCTTACGCAAGACCATCATGTCACGAGCAGCCGAAACCGTCCCCACCGACCCAAACGGCCCCGCCGCCACCATGGACCGAAGCTTCCTACTACACCACATAGCCTCAAGCTTCGTAGGAATGGTCCAATGGTGGGCCTGGCACAACTTCCAAGCCCCAAGAGAGGACGTAGCCAAAGACTACCTATCAGCCATAAAACCCCTCTTCAACTAAGTAAGAAGCTCATCCCAAAGCACCGCCCCACCCCAAGGCGCCACGCATCCCAAAGTGTCACTCGCGCCTCAACGCCGCCAACAGCAACAAGCCCCTCCCATCCAAATTCAGATTTATATGTTGGGTTGCTTGCTCGAGCGCAGCAAAGATCCCGCAGCTGGCCGCATGGGGTAACTTCCCAGCGCATTCCGCAGGACGAAAGAGCCCCCGCCGCACGAAGTGTGCAGCGGGGGCTCTTTCATGTCCGAGGACGCGCTGGGAAGTTACCCCATGCGGCCAGCGGACAACTATGTAGCCTCAGACTAGAACATGCCCAAGAAGCCATGCACAAACAGCGCGGCCAGAGCGGCGCCGACAAACGGAGCGATGCCAGGAACAAGCAGGCCGTACTTCCAGTTGTTGTCAGCCTTGTTCTTGATCGGCAGCACCTGATAGGCCATGCGAGGACCAAGGTCACGAGCCTGGTTCATGGCGAAGCCGGTGATGCCGCCCATGCCCATGCCAACAGCCCAAACGATCAGACCGACGCAGATAGCGAGCATCAGAACGTTCTCGCCGGCGCGGCTAGCGGCAGCAAGGATGGCGCTGATGAACACGAAGGTGCAGATAGCCTCGCAGAAGAAGTTACGAGCATAGTTCGCGCCCTCGGTGGTGGGGTTGGTCGAGAAGATGTTGCGCTGGGCAATGGGGTCGACGACGCCCTCGGAAGCCTTGAACTCATCGGCATACATAAACCAGGCGATCACGGCACCCACAAATCCGCCGAGCATATCGGCAAGCATGAAGGGGATGCAGTTGCCCCACGGCACCAGGCCGACGATGCACTGGGCAAGCACCATGGCGGGGTTCATGCACACAGCGCCACCAAAGACAAACAGGCAGACCGAGATGCCAAAGGACCAGGTGGTGATGGCAAACATATGGCCGGAGCCCTGATACTTGGTGCCCTTGAGCACGGTATCGCAGTGAACGCCCACGCCAAAGACGATCATGAGGGCCGTTGCGCCGAATTCGCAGAGGAGTTTGGTAAGCATAAAACCTTATCTTTCTTGTCAGTTATAAACGATTCGTTTAGGCCGCGCGCTAGTGCTGAGCGACAACAACGCCCAGGCCATCGGGAATGACGGCCACCTTGGCATCGGCACCCTTCATCTCAAAGGCGAGCTTGAGCGCCTCCTCGAGGGTGTTGACCGGCGTCATGTGCATATCCTTAATCATCTGGTGATCGCACAGGTCGGTGACCATGATCACGGGGTGATGCGCCAGGATGCGGGCAAAGATCTGGCTCGTCCACTGGTCGGGCAGGGTCTCGTCCTTAGGACGGTCGATGCAGGCGCGCTCAAACTCTGCCGGATCGTTGTCGGCGATGTTGTGATAGAAGCCCTCGCCGCCGTGACCGTCGGCACAACCGGCGACGTCGATGATCACACCGCCCTCGGGAAGCGTGGCCTCGGCAGAGCACATGCCCTTCACGGCCTGGTAGATGTTCTGGTCGAGCGGGTAGCCGCCGTTGGTGGTGATGGCAATCTCGCACTCGACGGGCTCAACGCCGGCAAGGCTCTTTACGAACTCGCAGCCAGCCTCGTGTGCCTTGTGGATGTCGCCGGCGAAGGAGCCAATGACCTCGTGCTTGCCGTTGAGCACCACGTTCAGCACAAAGGCAAGGTGAGCCATCTCGGCAGCGGCAAACATGTCCTCGCTCACGTGGTTATGGCACAGGTTGCCGGCACGCGAATGGGAATCGTTCACAAACTGGCCGTTGTGGTTGTACATGATGGTCTTGTAGCTGGCGATGCCAGGCAGGACGGACTTGCGGCTGCCGGAGAAACCAGCAAAGAAGTGCGGCTCAATAAAGCCCTCGGCAAGCAGCAGATCGCAATCGACGGCAATCTTATTGATGATGCACTCGCCACCAGAAGGCAGGGTGCCGATCTTTTTCATCATGCTGTCGTCAGTCGCGACGTGCATAACGATTTCCTCGTTGGCAACGATCTCCTCGCCGTACTTGTTGACGAGCTCCTCGTGCGTCGACGGACGATGCATACCCGTAGCAACCAGAATGCGAACGCGCGCTTCAGGCGCAGCAGAATGGATGTGATGCAGCAGAATAGGCATCGTCACACGCGAAGGAACGGGACGCGTATGGTCGGAGCTAATGATGACGATATCCTTCTTGCCAGCACAGAGCTCCTCGAGCGAAGGCGAGCCGTAAGGGTTGGCAAGTGACTCCTCCACCAGCTCTTCCTGCGATTTCGTGGTCTTAAACTCGTTTTGATGACCTTCCATCACACCCGCGAAGTTCTTATCCTCGAGCTCCAGATGCAACGTCTTGTGGTCAAACGGCAGTTCACATTCAAACAATGATGAGCGCCCTCTTCCTTTCAACTGACACACTAGATAAACCGTTGGAAGGATACGCCGCTCACCGAAAAACACCACCGTCTACCGACTCATTAACACAACGTTCATATTTGACCCACAACAAAACGACCGCGATCCCAAACGGGACCGCGGCCGCTACAGTCGTAAGGCGAGAAGCGCCAAATGCATCTCAATCCCGATCGATAAGACGCGAGGCGCGAAGCGCCAAACGCGCCGCCGGGACAGACCCCATCCAAAACGCGCAAAGCGCGCCATCTTTTCCCCAGCCAGTAATCCGCCGAAGACCGGACATCGCAGGGGCCGCCGTATGTTTTCTTTCCGGCGCACTCCGCAGGACGCAAGAAGCCCTCGCCGCACGAAGTGCGCAGCGAGGGCTTCTTGCATGTCCGAGGACGCGCCGGAAAGAAAACATACGGCGGCCCCGGACAGCGACTACAGGGCTATCGATTACCCCGTGTTCTGCAATCCTGCCGAGACGCCGGTCACAGTCGAAAGAATCAGGCTCATGTACTCGGCCTTCTTCTCCTCGGCCATCTCGTCCTGGTTCATACGCACCTCGCGAAGGGCGCGGACCTGAGCGATGGACAGGGCGTCGACGTAGGGGTTACGCACACGAACGGCGCAGCCGAGCACGCGGCGACGCTGCAGCGGCCACTCGTCACCGACGATGGCAAGGACCCACTTACGGGTAAGCTGCATCTCGGTGAAGACCTTCTCGGACAGATCCTGGCGATCGCCCAGGTGCAGATACATCTTGGCGATGCGCTGATCGGTCTTAGCGATCGACATCTCGATGTTGTCGATGAACGTGCGGAAGAACGGCCACTCCTGGTAGGCAGCCTTGAGCTGGTCAAGATCGCCCAGCTGCTCGCAGGCGGTGCCCAGGCCGTACCAAGCGGCCAGGTTAATGCGCGCCTGGCTCCAGCTGAAGATCCACGGAATGGTACGCAGGTCGTCGAGCGACTTGGCACCCAGGCCGCGCTTGGCCGGGCGCGAGCCGATCGGCAGCAGACCGACCTCGGTCAGCGGCGTCACGGTCGAGAACCACGGTGTAAAGTCCTCGGTGTTCAGCAGGTCCAGATAGCGCTCGTGGCTTGCGGCGTTGAGCTTCTCGGCCATATCCCAGAACTTCTGCGTGGTCTCGGTGTTGGTCTTCTCGACGCTCGGGGCTGACTGCAAAAGCGTTGCGGCGGCAACGGACTCAACATGGCGCTGAGCCAGCGTGCGGTTGCCGTAACGGGCAAAGATGACCTCGCCCTGCTCGGTGAGCTTAAAGAAGCAGTTGACCGAACCCTTGGGCTGCGCCAGCACGGCCTTGTTGGCCGGACCGCCGCCACGGCCCACGGCACCGCCGCGACCGTGCATGAGCACCAGGTCGATATCGTTCTTCTCGGCCCACTTGGCAATGCGCTCCTGCGCGGAGTGCAGCGCGAGCATGGCCGTGGTAGGACCGGCATCCTTGGAGGAGTCGGAGTAGCCCAGCATGACCTCCATGCGGCGGTTGGTCTGGGCAAGGCGCTTTTGCACCACGGGCAGCGTAAGCATCTGGTCGAGCACGTCGACGCAGCCCTCGAGGTCCTCGAGCTGCTCGAACAGCGGGATCACGTCGAGCTCGGGGACATCCTCCTCGTGTGCAAAGGACAGGTGGGCAAGCTCAAAGACGTCGGCCACATGCTGAGCGCTCTTGGTGAACGAGATGATGTAGCGGTGCGCCATCTTCTTGCCGTAGCGCTTTTGGATGGAGCCGATGGCGCGGAAGGTATCGATGACCTCGCGCGTCATGGGCTGCAGATCGCCGTGGATACCGTTCTCGTGGATATCCTTGAGGGCGCGGGCGTGCACCACGGAGTGCTGACGGAACTCCATCTCGACCATATGGAAGCCGAAGGACTCGACCTGCCAGATGATGGTCTGGACCGGGCCGTAGGCAGCACGGACGGCACCGCAGGCGGCCAGGGAGCGCTGGACGACGCGCAGGTCATCCAGGAACTCGTCTGCGCTGTGATACATGGTGTCGGTGATGCGACGAACGGTGGCGTTCAGACGGTCTGCCATGACGAGCATGACGGCGCGATGCGGCTCGTGCTCGGAGATCAGCTCGGCGCGGGCCGTGTACTGGGTGCTCATCTCGACCTGATGGTTCCACAGGTTGATGAGCTCGGCAGACGGCTTGCTGTAGGTGGCCTCGAGCGTCAGGTTGCGGCCGATGCGGCGGCACTTGTCCTCGAGCTTGAGCACCATGTGAGTGAAGTACTTGGCGGCGACCTCGCGGCTCACCTTGGCGGTGACGTTGGGATTACCGTCGCGGTCGGAACCGATCCAGCTGCCGGGATGGAAGAACGCCGGGCACAGCGGCGGCACGGTACCGGCCTTGTCGCCCAGCACCCAGTCGTCAAAACGACGATAGATAACGGGAATGACGTCGAACAGCGTGTTATCGAAGATGTCGATGATGGTATCGGCTTCCTCGACCGGCGTGGGCTTCTTGAGCGCGATGGGGCTCGTACGCACCAGGGCGTCGATCTCCTGCAGCATATGGCGCTCGTTCTCCACCAGGTCGGAGCCGCCCAGGCGCGGGCGCTCCTCCAGCAGGTTGGAAATACGGCGAATCTTGCCCTCGACGGCCTTACGACGGGCCTCGGTGGGATGTGCGGTAAAGACAGGGTGGAACTCCAGCTTGTCGAGCAGCTCGTTGGCGCCCTCGACACCCATCTCGTTTACCAACTGGTGATAGGCGACGGTGAGTTCGTTGGCGGGATCGACCTCGGTATCGGTCGATGCGCCGGCCTCGCGCTCGCGCAGCTGCGCCACGCGGTAGTTCTCCTCCGACAGGTTTGCCAGATGGAAGAAGCTCGTAAAGGCGCGGACGATAACCTGCTGCTTATCGAGCGGCAGACTGTCGATCAGATCAACGACCTCGCGAAACGCCACGGCGGTGGACTCGTCGGCAGTGGGCACGCCCTGCTCGTCGACGGACTCGTCGGCAGCACGGGTGCCGGGGTTTCCGGCGTTGGCCACAATCTCGGCTGTCAAAATCTTGTCGAACAGGTCCGCGATCTCGGGATCATACTCGCTAAGCACACGGCGCTCCAGGCGCAAGAACAGCGCCAGATTGTCGCGCAGCTCCTCGGGGATCTCGATCTCGGCGAGACGCTCCTTGGATTCGGCATTCGAGCCGATTCGGTTAACGAGGCGGTTGACCACGGCAGCGACGCGCGCCGCGGCTTCGGGTACAGACTGGTTGCTTAGGTTCTCAGCCACGTTTCCTCCCATTCCTCCTTCTATGCACGTAACATGCGGTATTCATTATAGGCACTCGGCAAAAACTTTCGGCGCTGATTGCGCTTTACCACACAAAAGTATTTTCTGCATTGCAAGAGTTTTTGCCCTAAATGGTCGTATTTCTCGGTGGGCGGCATACGTAAACGGGGGCATTCCGCATAAAAGCGAAACACCCCCGTAACAATCGCTCTCCATGAGCGGGGCACGTTAGCAGGCCCGCAGCTCAAAAAGATGCGCTACAGGCGCTCGCGAACCGCCTCGACGACGTTGGCCAGATCGATGAGAACCTCGTCATGGCTCTCCATGTCGCGTACCTTGACCTTGCCGACGGCAAGCTCGTCGCCACCCAGGACCAGGATGAGCTTGGCGCCCACCTTATCGGCCTGCTTAAACTGGGCCTTGAGCGAACGGCCCTGATAGTCGGCCTCGGTCACAATCCCTGCAGCGCGAAGCTCCTGCGTGATGGCAAAGACGTTCTGACGCAGCTCCTTGCCGGCATTGGCGACGTAGACGCACGGGGCCTCCTCGGCACCCAAGTCGTTACCAAAGGCCTGCAGGGCCAGCAGCGCACGCTCAAAACCGACAGCGAAGCCGACGCCGGCCGTGGGCTTGCCACCCTCGAGCTCGACCAGGCCGTCATAGCGACCGCCGCCACCGATGGAACCGACACCGGCGCCGGGGGCCTCGACCTCAAAGACGGTACGGGTGTAGTAGTCCAGGCCGCGCACCAGGGTAGGGTCCTCGACATATTCGATGCCGGCGGCATCCAGATAGCGCTTGACCTGCTCGTAGTGCTCGCGGCACTCATCGCACAGGTTGTCGCCCATCAGCGGTGCGTCGGCCATGATCTCGCGGCAATGGTCATTCTTGCAGTCGAAGGCGCGCAGCGGGTTGAGCTCGGCGCGCTCGCGGCACTCGTCGCACATCTCGTCGGCGTGGTCGAGAATGAACTGCTTAACCTGCTCGCGATAGGCTGGACGGCACTGTGCATCGCCCATCGAGTTAATAAGCAGACGGAGCTTGGAAAGATCGAAGCCCAGGCGCTTGTAGAACTCCATGAGCATGATGATGCACTCGGCGTCGGCAGCCGGATCGGGAGCGCCGAGCCACTCGATGCCCACCTGGTGGAACTGGCGCAGGCGACCCTTCTGGGGACGCTCGCCACGGAACATGGCCTCGGCGTAATAGGCCTTAAACGGCGTGGAGCCCTGGGGCACCAGGTTGTTCTCCACGACGGCGCGCACCACACCAGCCGTACCCTCGGGGCGAAGCGCCAAGCGCTGCTTGGGCTTAAGCTTGGTATCGGTGCCTTCGGTAAAGACGCGCTCCAGGTTGGCGCCGCTAAACACGCGGAACATCTCCTTGCGCACGACGTCGGTCGACTGGCCGATACCGTGGACAAACACGTCCACCTGCTCGATCGCGGGCGTCTCGATGGGCTTAAAGCCAAACGGCTCGAATACGCCGGCAGCGATCTGCTGCATCTTTTGCCAGGCGCGCATCTCGGCGCCGATAAGGTCGCGGGTTCCCTCCGCCTTCTGTGCCTGCATGGGCAAACACCTTTCTTTTGTATCGCGTCATAGGTAGTGGACATTATACGGCACAAACACAAACCGCGGCGGTGCGTCTGACCGAACGAGGGTATGGGGACTCGTTCGGCCAGATGCGCCGCCACTGTTTGTGATCCGTGGCCGCCTTGGAAACCGAATGATGGTACGAGCATCTATTCGGCCTCCAGGGCAGCCACGGATAGAACGGGGCAAATAGAAAAGAGCGACGGGCGTCTACTCCCCCGCCACGCTCGCGCGCAGCTTGGCGGCGATGGGCTCGGATGCCAGCAGGAACACGAGCATGACAACGGAGCATGCCAGGCACACAATCCAGGTGCTCGCAAAGGAGCCCGTGGCATCGAACAGCACGCCCGAGACGATGGCGCCCACGGTGCCGCCGACCATCTCGAGCGAGGTAATGGTGCCCGTGACCTTGCCGAGGTCGGCCATGCCAAACTGCTTGGACGCGGCAATGGTAGGCGTGATGGTGCCCATGCACGTTCCGATACCAAAGCTCACAGCGGCCACAATAGGACCAAGGTCCGTCGTCGGAAAGCACAGCGCCACACAGGCGACAATACACGCAACGGAACCCAGCACGTTGCCAAAGCGCAAACCAAAGCGATCGTAGATGGCGCCGTTAACGAGGCCCATAAAGAGGAAGGCGACGACGAGCAGCCAAAACGCCGGGCTCTTCTTGATGCGAGACCAGCCAACGTTAACCTCAGGAGCCGTGTGCTCGTCCTTGTCGCCAGCCGTCGAGACGGACGGATCGCCCGGGTTCTCGCCGAGCGGCTTCAGGCCAATCTCGGAAGGTTTGGTGCGGAAGGAATACGCCGTGATGGGCAGCGCCGCCACAATGCAGACGGCGGCAAGCACCAAGAAGGTGGAACGCCAACCCACGCTCACGATCAGCGAGCTCACGATGGGAGACAGAATGGCGCCGCCAAAGCCCGAGCCCGAAAGTGCGATGGAGATGGCAAGGCCTCGCTTGGCCGTAAACCAGTTGGCGGTCACCAGGCTAATGAGCAGGCGGGTCGAGGCGACAGCGAAGCAGCCCGAGACGGCAAAGAGCACGTAGACCTGCCACAGCTCACCGACAAAGCTCATGCCCACGAGCACCGCCGAGGTGGCTATGACGGTAAGCGAACCCAAAATGCGACCACTAACCTTGTCGGCAACATGGCCAATGACAAGCGATCCGATAACGCTCACCACCGTGGAGATCGCATTGGAGATGTTGTACTGCGCAAGAGATATTCCCAAGTCACTGACGATGAGCGGCTGGAACAGGCTCTTGCAGTTGACGAAAATGGTGTAGCACGTGGCCATGATCACAAAGCCGGAGGCCACCACGAGCCAGCCGGGGAAGAACTTACGTTGCTGAGACATGCTGTTCTTTTTTTAAACAAACGAGCAGCAAGATTGGGTGCTACCGGTGGTCGGCGATGTAGCCCAAAGCGACGGCGGCATAAGCCGCGGCGCCAAGGGGAAGCTCGGCATCGCTAAAACGTGCCTTGGGATGATGCTGAGCAAAATGCTCGTCCGTATCAGTCACGGCAGCGCCCACGGTAAAGTACGCACTCGGGATCTCGCTCGAGATCAACGCGAAGTCCTCGCTCGCCATGGCGTGGAACAGCGGCAGGAAGGCGGACTTGGGCAGCACCGCGCCCACGTAGCCAAGCGACGCCTGCGTCATATCGTCATCGAGTACGAGCGGGGGAACATCCGAGAGCGCCTCAATAGTCGCCGGCGTACGATAGGTCGTGGCAACGCCTTTGACGACCTCCGCGATGCGGGCCTTGAGGTGCTCCATGAGCTCGACATCGAAGCCACGCAGCGTTCCCTCGAGCACACAAGTGTCGGGAATGACATTTGCGGCCTGACCGCCGGTGAACTTGCCAACGGTAAGCGCGACCTCCTTGGCCGCCGGCACCTCGCGAGCGATAAGCTCCTGAAGCGCCAAATGCACATGCACGCCGGCCGTGATGGGGTCGATGCAGATCTCGGGGCTCGAGCCATGGCCGCCCTTGCCCTGAAGCGTGATGCGAAAACCGTACACGCCCGAGAGCGCCGGGCTGCCGTAGAGCACCAGGCCAAGCGGCGACTGGCTATTGACATGCATGGCAAAGGCGACCTGGGGACGCGGGTTCTGCAGCAGACCGTCGGCGATGGCGGCGCGGGCACCCTCAAAGGTTTCCTCGCCCGGCTGGAACAGCAACTTAACCGTGGCGTTGGCGTCGACAAGCGCGGACTCGCGGGCCTTGAGCAGGCGCGCCGCACCAAGCAGCGCCGTCGCGTGCATATCGTGTCCGCATGCGTGCATGCAGCCGTTCGTAGAGGCGAAAGGCTCGCCTGACTCTTCGGCAACGGGCAGGGCATCCATGTCGCCACGGAGCATGATGACCGTACCGGCCTGTTCGTCCGTGCAGACGCCATTGCCCTGGGCCGCGGCGGCACCGGCGCCGACAAGGCCCACAACACAGGAACCATCGACGAGCGTGGCAAATGGGATTTCCATCTCGGTCAGGCGCGCTTGAATATACGCAGAGGTCTGTGGGAGGCTATTACCCAGCTCGGGCATCTGGTGTAAATCGTGTCGCCACGCAGCGAGCTCGTCTGCAAAAGCCTGAGCTTCTGCAACGAGACCGTCACCGATAGCGGCCTGCGCCGCTGCGGTGGCCTTGGGCGCTGATTGCGGTTGAAGATCGGACTGAGCTGGTGCCATAAATGCCCTCCAGTAACGTTTTTGCGGTAAGCACTTTGATAGCGTAAAGTGTAAGGTACAACTTTAAGGGCGAGGCATAAAAAATGCCGCCCCAGGAGGGCGGCGCAACAAGTTGTTTACAATTGCGGGCGCGGCTTTCGACGCAAAAAATCGAAGTGAGTCTCGCTCAAGATAATCGACAGGAAGATAAGCACAAAGCCGGCGAGCAGACGCGAGGTGAGCGCCTCCCCCATCAGCAGCACCGAAAACAACACGCCCGAAGGCGACTCCATCGAAAGGAGCAGCGAGCCCGTCGAAGCCGGGACATGCGCCAGGCCGACGTTTTGGATGAGCAGAGCCACGCATGTGCAGCCCACCGAGAGAAACGCCATCGCACTGATAAAGCTCGGCGTCCACACGGACAGAGGCGCCTGGGTTTCGAATAGCAGCGACGTTGCCAGGCTCAGCACGCCGTTGCCCACAAACATCCAAAACGTAATGACGTTGATGTCCATTTTGCGACCGTACTTGGCGGTCACCGCCATCTGGATGGCGAAGAAGACCGCACCCGTCAGCGTAATGAAGTCACCGATGTTGAATTCAACGCTATCGAGCGCCACCAAACCAATGCCCGCCAAGCACAGCAGCGCCGCGCCCAGGTTATAACGGGTGAGTTTTTCGCCGCTCAGAAAATAGCTCGCGAACGGCACAAGGATGCAATACGTGCCCGTCAAAAAAGCATTCTTGCCCGCCGTAGTATGTGCCAGACCGACCGTCTGCAACGCATAGGCCGCCCACATGAGCACGCCCATACTCAGGCCAACGATCAGGTTGCGAGCGTTGAGGTGCGCGATGATGCGTTTGTGGAAGACGGCAAACATGACCAACGCTGCGGGCAGAAAGCGTACATAGAGCAGCGCGAACACCGGAATGGTGCCGAGTGCGTCCTTCATAGTGGTAAAGGAGTAACCCCAGATAATCGCCACCGAAAGCAGTAGAACTTTCCAGAACAACGGCGAACGAGCACCGGCACCACGGGAGGTGCCGCCCGCACCCAGGTCCTCGCGAGCAACAGGGGCATCGGGCATCATTTCGATATTGTCAGTGACATGCTGGGGCATAGGGCATCCTCGCGCTCAATCTGGGCGTGGTGTCCGCACGCGCGTGACCGCATGCCGCCTCATGGTCAAATAAAAACGGGACGCGCCGGACCCCCGGCACGCCCCGCTACTGTAGCAACAACCAAGCAGCTCATGCAATTCACTCAACTAAAGCGTTTTGTTCCGCCGTTCTACCGAACGGCGGACCGGCCGACGCTGCGCGAGCCGCATTCACGCCAATCTGACGTTCAATTTCAAGGGCGCGACCAGAAGGTCAGCGCCCTTTCATTTCACGTCACCTTGGCGCAAATGCGGCTCGCTCGCTGGCATTAGCGCTGCATCGGCGTTAACGTTGCTGCACTAGATAAGCTTGGTTGATTCCAGCTTTTCGATGATCCAGTCGTTGGCTTTGATGACCGGGCGGCGGAAGACGACGCCCAGGGCCAGCGACGGAATCAGGTAGCTCGCCAAGATACCCAGCTCAATCCAATACTCCATATGGTAGGCACCGGCCATGGCGGCGTGCATGGCGTTGATGCCGTGGGTAAACGGCAGGAACGGGTAGATCGCCTGGAACACGGGGCCGGTCATCTCGATGGGGAACGTGCCGCCCGAACCGCCGACCTGCATGACCAACAGCACGACAGCGAGCGCCTTGCCGATATCGCCAAACGAAACCGTAAGCGTGTAGACGATATTGGAGAACACGAGACTCGCGACCCAGCCCGCCAGCACAAACTGCAGCGGGTTGTCGCACTGAATGCCAAAGAACAGAATGTCGCCCGCGCACACGAGCGTTGCCTGCAGCAGGGCCAAACCGCCAAAGAACAGGTAACGACCCAGATAGATCTCGTGCAGGCGTACGGGGATGAGCTCGTTGATAAGCTCATCGTCAACCGAGACCTTCATCATGGCCGCCAGTACGATTGAGCCGACCCAAAGCGACAGAATCGTGTAGAACGGTGCCATGGCCGAACCGTAGTTGCGGATCGGATAGACCGGTTTGCGGTCGAGCGCAACGGGGCCAGAAAGCGACACGGCGAGGCCCTCGGGGTCGTTGCCAATCATTGTCTTAATCATGGCCAGGTCACCCGACATCAGAGCGCTATCAAGCTCGTCCTTAAAGGCACTGATCTTGTCCGACGCCTCACCCAGCTGGTCAGAAGCCTTGTTGACGAGCTTTGCGGCTTTGGACAGACCCTTCGCCAGCGAGCCGGACGCATCGGTCAGTCCTGCTACGGCGCTATCCAAGTCGCCCGAGATACCGTTCAGGGAATCCAGAACGCCCGAAATGGTCTTCTTGAGCTCCTTGGCCTTAACCGAGAACGTGGAATCATAGTCGGACTTGGCTCCCGAGATACCCGCCTTGGCATCGGCGATTGCCTGGTCGACCTCGGCACGCGAGTTGTTGACCTCCGCCATGCCGTCCGAAAGGGACTTTGCGGTCGCCGTCAGGTCCTTCGCATTGTTGCGGTACTCAACGGCGATTCTGCCCAGCGACGTAGCAGCGGACTTGAGACCGTCTTTGAGCTTGTCATCACTCACCTGGTCGGCAAGGCTGCGGAGCCGATCGGCCATCGCATCGATATCGTCAGCACGCGTATTGAGCGCCGCGGCGGCTTCGTTGAGCTGAGACACCGTAAGGTCAACATGCTGATTCGCGGCATCGAATGCCTTCGCAAGCTCGGCGGACACATTGTCGAACGAACCCGCGCTTCCATCGATCGCGGCATCGATGGCATCGTTTGCCGCCTTAAGCGCTTCTTTGGAATCATCGATGCCGCTTTTGGCATGTTCCATGAGCTGCTTCGTCGACTCATCAACGGTGCCCGTCTGCTTGAGCATGCCGCCCGCCGATATCAGTGAATCGGACGTAGAGCTCAATATGCCCGCGAGCGACGTCGCGCTCGCCTGAACGTCTTGCAGGTCCTCGACCGAATCGCCCAGCGTAGAGGAAAGATTGGCGATAAAGTTGCTCACCTGGTCGGTGCTCATATAGTCGAGCAGGCTGGACACGGTCTTAAGGCCGATGGTCGTGATGGTCTTGGTAAAGGTCTCGTTGACCTGACTCTGGACGGCGCTCGAGCCCTTTTCGGTCACGATCTGAGCGATAGCGTTAGCCTTCTGGTTTTCGTAGAACTCGATATCGGCGTGCTTCACGTTGGTCGAGAAAAGCGTCATCATGTCGGCGCTAAACGTCTTGGGGATAACGACGGCAGCGTAGTACGCGCCCGACTTAACGCCCTCAATCGCCTTATCGCGGTCGTTGAGGACAACCCAGTCAAAGTTCTCGTTACCGCGCAGGGTCGCCGTCACGTTTTCGCCCACGTTGATCTCGACGGGAATCAGGTCGCTCTCGTAGCCCTCATCGGTGTTGACCACTGCAATCTTAAGGTTGCCGGTATTGCCGTACGGATCCCAGCTGCCGGCGATGTTAAACCACGCGTACAGGCACGGCACGATAATGAGGCCCATCACGACGACCATGCCGATCACGGAGCGAGACACGTTTTGGACATCACGCTTAAACAGGTGCAGGATGTTCTTCATTTATGCCTCACCTCCTTTAGAGTGCTTGCCAAGCGGGGTGGTATCTCCATCATTTGTAGCTGTGCTGTCGCTGCCCTGAGATTTACGATGCGCACCGATATGCGGCAGACGGCTCGTGGGCTGTTCGCTGTCCTTGGTGCCCCGCTCGCTGGCGTTGAGACCAAACATGCGACGGGCGGCAGGGATGGCAGCCGTGTGCTCGCGCATCTCGCGGCGCAAGTCCTCGTCCGAAAGCGCCGAGATGCGCATCTGGGTGTTGAGGCTTGCACGGATGTACTCGATGTTGATGAGCCAGCCGCAGATGGCAATGACCGAGATAATCCAGATAACCAGCAGAATGATCTTGCCATTGTTGTCGATATCGAGAACCGTCGACAGAATGAAGAGCAGCACCTGCACGCCGACTACAGCAGCGAAACCGCCCTTGATGTAGTACGGGTAGCGATGCTCAAAGGCGACCGCATGATCGAGCAGTTCGCGACGGTACGAATCGGAATCGAGCATGACGCGCATGGCCGTACGCAGCGAATAACGTTGGCGCGGCAGGTCGTTGGACTCGCAGATCATGAGGCCCGTCGTGGAAAGCTGCTTATCAAAGAGCAGATTGAGGTTGAGCAGCAACGGGCGCAGCTGCAGACCGATAAAGAGCGCGATGATAAGGAACACGCCCAGGATGCACAGGTTGAACAGGTAGTTGAACGAATACATGCCACCGACGGTCTCGCGCAGCAGGTTGATGCCATAGGTGAAGGGCAGCAGCGGATGCAGCCATTGGAAGAAGCCGGGCATCATCTCGATGGGATACATGCCCGACGAGCCGGGGATCTGCACAATGACGAGGATGACGCCAATGGCTTTACCGATATGCTTAAAGGTGGTGGACAGCGCATAGATGATATTGACGTAGGTGAACGAGATAGCGATGCCGCCCAGCACAAAGAGCAGCGGATTGACGCACTGAACGCCAATGACCAGATCGCCCACCGTAACGATGATGGCCTGGAACGCGCCCAGGATCACCAGTAGCAGCCAGCGGCCAAAGTAGCCCTGACGCGCCGTAAAGCTACCGATGCCCTCGCGGTCGACCTCGAGTTTGTAGATAGCGATGAGCACATAGCCGCCTACCCACAGCGCCAGATTGGTGTAGAAGGGCGCGATGCCCGAGCCAAAGCTCTTGACCGGATAGATTGACTTGGATGTCAGCTCAACCGGAGATGCCATGAAATCTGCCACGTCATTGACGTCGACGTCCATGAGGTCGGCTAACTCGCCCATAGACCCAGAGGTCTGCAACGCCGCAATGTCATTGGCGGCGGTCGCGAGCTTGTCCTGAACCTTGGCAAGGGAGGCGTCGGTTTGGGACAGCGTGGTCTTTGCCTGCTTGAGCGTGGCGCCGAGCTGCGCCAGCGTGCCGCGCGCGCTCGCTATCGTGGGGGTCATACCCGATACAATGCCGGTCAAATCGCCCGAAACGGCGGCAAAGGAGTCAAGCGCGCTCGAAGCCTTCGGAAGTGCGTTCTGACCCAGATCGGTCTGAGCCTGACCGAGGTTAGCCGTACCGGTCTGAATTGCCGCGTTGAGTGCGTTGCTCGCGTTCGAGA
>JAIIUG010000152.1:0-2457 GCA_022739635.1 Collinsella sp.
GTAGTTGAGGCCGAACATATCGTTGCGGGGCGCCGCCTTGGCGAGCTCCTCCATGTCGCTGTCCTCAACCGTAAGTGTGGCGTTGTTGGCGCGCAGAATCTCGTTGATGAGTGAGAGGGTGCGCGCGGAGTAGTGGCCCAGGAAGGCGCCGTCCATGATGAAGTCGGTGTAGAAGGCGTTGTACAGGTCGGCGGCGTGCTGGTCGGCGGGCGAGTCGGTGGCAGGATATGCCGGCGTCAGGACGTTGACCATGCCAATGCGGCCGCCCAGGTGCTCGGTCTCGTCAAGATCCTTATACAGGTTGACGGCGCGGGCGTGGGCAACGAGCTCGTTGTGCTGGCTCTGGATGCCGCTCGTCACATCAAAGTGATGGTTGGGCGGGAAGTTGCCTTGGATGTATTGGGAGTGCGAGAGGCTGATGAGCTCGTTGATGGTGAACCAATTCTTGACCTCGCGGAACTCGCGGAAGCAGAACTCGGCATAGCGCACATAGGCGTCGACGGTCTTGCGGTTGAGCCAGTCGCCCTGGTTGAACAGGGCGGCGGGGGAGTCAAAGTGATGCAGGGACACATAGGGCTCGACGCCATACTTTTTGCAGCAGGCGAACAACTCGTGGTAGTGCTTAACGCCCTCGGCGAGGGGCTCGGCATCGTCGCCGTTGGGGAAGATGCGGGTCCAGGCGATGGACACACGGATGGCGTTGAGTCCATGCTCGGCAGAAAGGCGGATATCCTCCTCGTAACGGTTGTAGAAATCACTGGCCGGGTCGGGCAAAAAGCGACCCTGGGCGACAAGGTAATCGTCCCACATGGTCTTACCCTTGCCTGCCACCTTCGTGGAACCTTCCGTTTGGTACGCAGCGGTTGCGGCGCCCCAAACAAAGCCCTTCGGCAGCTGCTGTACGCGGTTTAGCAAAGACATATGCATACACCCTCTCGTCTAGCTGTTCGATATTGTGCGTTTGCGCTCAGGAGGCTCCCTGGTTAGCGTTCAGGGGTGAAAAAGCCCGATAAACGCTAACCTAAAATGATTAGAACCAAAATGAGCACGTGAACATTTGACAATGAGCACGTTAACATCCGGTTGGGATGTATAGAAACAAAACAACTTCAAACAGCCGCGAACGGTTGTATTTGTTCGGTAAGCGGTTTTGATTGACAGAAGTTTTCATGTTGTGGTATATGGCTCGGGTATTATGAGCACGTTATCAATGTATGTACGATGCGCCATGGGCGCGGGGAATAGTTGGGAAGCAGGTTAGCGTGGAAGGCATGGCTCAGCAGACAAGGAATGGTCGTTCGGCGAGCGCGGCAGAGGTTGCGGCGCTCGCTGGCGTGAGCCGCCAGACTGTGTCTCGCGTGGTCAACGGTATGCCCAACGTGACGGAAAAGACGCGCAAGCGTGTGCTGGCCGCTATGGAAGAGCTGGGCTTTCGTCCCAATTTTGCTGGAACGGCGTTGCGCGGCGGGTCGTATCGTTCTATTGGCCTGTGCATGTACAACATCACGCGTGTCGGTAACCTGGCGACGCTCGAGGGTATCATGCAAGCGGCGCGCGAGCACGATTTTGCCGTCACTATGATCGAGATGGGCGGCGACAAGCCCTATGCACTTGCCGATGCCTCGCGCCGCATGGTCGAGCGACCCGTCGACGGCATGATTCTCAACATGAACCGCATGGCTCCCGATTTTGAGGAGTTTGTTCCCCAGCCGGGAGTGCGAACGGTCATCCTGTCCATGTATGCGCATCCGCGCTGCACGACGATCGACTCTGACCAGTATGGTTCGTGCGAGCTGTTGACCAATTATCTGCTGGAACATGGTCACTCGAATATGCGGTTTGTGGCGGGTCCGGAAAACTCGATTTCCTCGCGTTTTCGTGAGGCCGGTTGGCGCGATACGCTGGGTCGTGCTCATATCGATGCCGCTCCGATGCTGCGTGGCGATTGGAGTGCGGACAGTGGGTACGCCATGGGCGAGCGGATTGCGGCCGAGGTGCTTGCCGGCGGGTCGCAGGCGCCGACTGCCGTGCTTGCGGCAAATGACCAGATGGCGCTGGGCGTTATCGCCGCGCTCGAGAACGCGGGCCTGTCCGTGCCCGACGACGTGAGCGTGGTTGGTATCGACGACGCACTCGAGGGACTTGTTCCTCACAATCGGCTGACGACGCTGCGATTTGATTTGCGCGGTGTCGGTAAGCTTGCGTTTGAGGCGGCGATTGGAGAGAACTCGTCTATCGAGGCGATTCATGTGCCGAGTACGCTGGTCGAACGCTCGACTGTTAGGGACATACGGGGTTAGGTCCTACTCAGTTTGTCTCGATTTGTAACAGGTAGACGGTCAAAAGCGGGCTACGTGTTACAGATTTAGATTCTTCGGAAAGAGCAATCCTGTTCGTCTCAATCTGTAACAGCTAGGGCCGAAAATCTCAGCTAGATGTTACAGATCGAGATAAACG
>JAIIUG010000153.1:0-2444 GCA_022739635.1 Collinsella sp.
GGTCGCGGGTTCGAGCCCCGTACTTCCCGCCAACGCAATTAAAGCCACGTCTTCGGACGTGGCTTTTTGCGTTTGATAGGACCTCGATCCCATCGGCTCCTTTCGCCCAGAAGCAAATCCTTCCAATTCCCGGACAAGTTCCGTTTGAGGCATGTGTTCAAACAAGGCGTTTGTTGCGCAACACCAGTTCAACGAAGCAGGGGGTTAGGTTATACTGAATTGCACTGTGGGCCGTTTTTGATGCAAGAGGCTTCAAACGCGGCATTCAGTGGGCACCCGTTTTGCTATTTGGGCGTCCATACGGTCATTGACGTCTCGACGTAAGCTCGGCCCCGGAGCTCGTTCGAGCCGTTCCTATTCCTTGAAAGGGGAAAAATGGACATATCGAGGAAGACTGATTACGCCCTTCGCATGCTCGCGATGCTTGCCGAGGACCCGGAGCGTCTGCTTTCTGTTCGCACTGCCGCCGAAGAGGTCAATGTCCCGTATTCGTTTGCCCGTTCGATCCAGCATGGTTTGGTTCAGGCCGGTATTGTGGAGAGCCTGCGTGGCGTCCATGGCGGCATGCGTCTTAAGGTCAGCCCCGACGATGTCACCATCCGCCAGGTAGTTGAGGCCGTTCAGGGCCCCATGGTCATGAACGATTGCACCGCGCCCGATGGCGACTGTGCGCGCATGGGCACGTGCTGCTATCATCCCCTGTGGGCCGGAGCTCAAGCGCTGATGCGCGACTACCTCGATTCCGTTTCGCTGGGCGATATCGTCGCTCACCGCCAGTTCCCGGCCGTCGATTCCAAGTTCGCCGACCGCGATGCGTTTCCCGAGTACGCCACCTATGCGTGCGCTTGTCGGGAGGAATAGCGCCGCATAAGGAGTATAGCCATGATTCAGGACCCCTTTCGTTCGATGATTCGTTCGGAAGGGGTCCTGCGTTATCGCGACCTTCCGTGGCGCCGCACGCGCGACCCGTATATTATTTGGCTTTCCGAGGTTATGCTGCAGCAAACGCAGGTGCCGCGTGTGGAGACGCGTATGCCCGCGTGGCTCGACCGCTTTCCGACTGTACAGGCGCTTGCCCAGGCCGCGCCTTCCGATGTTTTGGACGCTTGGCAGGGGATGGGCTACAACCGACGCGCCCTGGCACTCCACAAGGCCGCTCAGCGCGTTGTAGAGGATTGGGACGGGAAGTTTCCACGTGAGGCGCGCGACCTGGTCGCCCTGCCCGGTATTGGCCCGGCGACGGCGCAGGGCATCCGATCGTTTGCGTTCGATCTACCGGGTGTGTATCTGGAGACCAACGTGCGCACGGTCTTTCTGCATCATTTCTTTCCCGATGTGCCGGCCGTTCCCGATCGCGAGCTGGTGCCGCTGATTCAGGCCGCCTGTCCGGCGGCTCCCGGCGCGACGGCGGATGAGATCGCTCCCTTTGCCGTGCCGCTCGATGATGCCGACACGCCGCGCGCGTGGTATTACGCGCTGCTGGATTATGGCGCGTATCTTAAGAAGACGCTGCCCAATCCGTCCAGGCGCTCGGCGAGCTATAGCCGTCAGTCCAAGTTTGAGGGCTCGCGCCGTCAAAAGCGCGCCCATATTGTGCGCATGCTGCTGGCTGCGCGCGATGGGCGGCCGGCGGGCATCACGCTCGCCGAGGCCGTGGCGGGTGTCAACGAAATGGAGGCGGCGGCAGGCCGCGAGCCGGTTGAGTGTGAGCTGGTCGTGAGCATTCTGGCCGACTTGGAGCGTGAGGGCTTTTGCCGCGTGGAGGGCGACCGTTGGCTAAGCGTGTAGCCCACCCGAATCTGAAGAACAGGATTGTAAGGTTTAGATTTTCGATATGAGGGCATCCTAAAGGCAAGGCCGCTCAGAGCCTATGGGCGGCATGTGTTGAAGGGAAGTACACCTATGGATTTTGAGAACTCTCAAACCAAGAAGAACCTCGAGACCGCTTTTGCCGGTGAGTCCCAGGCGCACACCAAGTATCGCTATTACGCATCTAAGGCCAAGAAGGATGGCTACGTGCAGATCTCGAATATCTTTGCCGAGACCGCAGGCAACGAGTCCGAGCACGCCAAGCTGTGGTTTAAGTATCTGCACGACGGCGCCGTTCCCGACACCCTGGATAACTTGCGTGATGCCGCTGCGGGCGAGAACTACGAGTGGACCACGATGTACGACGAGTTTGCCAAGACCGCCGAGGAAGAGGGCTTTGCCGAGATCGCCGCGAAGTTCCGCGGTGTTGCTGCCGTCGAGAAGGCTCACGAGGAGCGCTACAACAAGCTCGTCGAGCGCATTGAGTCGGGCGAGGTGTTCGAGCGCGAGGGCGTAAAGGTGTGGAAGTGCCTGAACTGCGGGCACCTGCATGTGGGTGCCGAGGCGCCCGAGGTGTGCCCGGTTTGTAACCACCCGAAGGCGTACTTTGAGGAGCAGGTGGTGAACTACTAGCG
>JAIIUG010000031.1:0-21725 GCA_022739635.1 Collinsella sp.
ATGTGCTAGCGTTTGGGTGAATAAAACGAGCCCGTGCGGAAAGGATCCGGACCGTATGCAACGTGGAAGTACATCTCCGCTGTCCCGCGAGACCGATGCACCCGAGACCATCGTCAAACTGGAGTGCGACATCGACGACGCGTCGCCCGAGGTGCTCGCCTATGCCGCCGACCGCCTGCGCGAGGCAGGTGCGCGCGAGGTACACTGGCTGCCCCTTTACTGCAAGAAGGGCCGCCCCGGCTGGCAGCTGCAGGTGATCTGCTCGCACGAGGATATCGAGCGCCTACAGACGATTATCTTTTTGGAGACCACGACCAACGCCGTTCGTCGCCAGGTGATGGAACGCGTCTGCCTGCCGCGTCGTTTTGAGCAGGTAGCGACGCCTTGGGGCGAGGTGGCCGTCAAAGTAGCCACCCTGCCCGACGGCAGTGAGCGTGCGGCGCCCGAGTACGAGGACTGTGCCCGTCTTGCCCGCGAGCATAACGTGCCGCTCCAGCGCGTGATGCAGGCGGCACAAGCCTCGGCACTGCGATTTGAGTAACACGGTCGACGACACGCCGCGCCCAACCCATCAACCCCACCCGAAAGGACCACCATGAAATACCTCATCGCTTCCGACATTCACGGCTCGGCATACTGGACCGAGCGTCTGGTCGCCGCCATCGAATCCGAGCAGCCCGACCGCATCGTGCTGCTGGGCGACCTGCTCTACCACGGCCCGCGCAACGACCTGCCGCGCGACTACGCCCCCAAGCGCGTGATTCCGCTGCTCAACGCCCTGGCCGACCGCATCATCGCGGTGCGCGGCAACTGCGACGCCGAGGTCGACCAGATGGTCCTCGACTTTCCCGTCATGGCGGACTACGCTACGCTGTTCGACGAGGCCGGCCGCGAGCTGTTCCTGACGCACGGCCACGTCTTTGGCGCCGGCATGCACAACAGCGTCGACCACGCGCCCGCGCTGCCCGAGGGCTCCGCGCTCGTCTACGGCCACACGCACATCAAAGTTAACGAGGCAAGCGAGACTCACCCGGGTCTGTGGCTCTTCAATCCCGGCAGCGTGAGTATTCCCAAGGACGGTACGCACAGCTACGGCATCTACGAGGGCGGCGCGTTCCGTCACGTGATCCTGGAGGAGGAATAACCATGGCGCAGCACATGGCTCAGCAAAATGCCGAGGGCTCGCGCGATCTGTCCACGCTGGTCGACGCGTCGGCCGAGTTGCAGCATCTGGTGCAGACCATCTGGCGTCTGCGTCAGCCCGATGGTTGCCCGTGGGACCGCGAACAGACGCATCAGAGCATCGGCAAGAACATGATCGAGGAGGCCTACGAGGCGCTCGATTGCATCGAGGTCGACGACGCGGCACACCTGCGCGAGGAGCTCGGCGACGTGCTCATGCAGGTAGTGCTGCATGCACAGATTGCGGCGGACGCCGGCGAGTTTACGCTGGCCGACGTGGCACGCGATATCGACGCCAAGCTCATCCGCCGTCATCCGCACGTGTTTGGCGATGCGGACGCCGAGAGCTCCGATGAGGTGCTCAAGATTTGGGACGAGGTCAAGCTTGCCGAGAAGGCCGCCAAGGACAAGGCCGTGGCGGCGGGCGAGGCCGCGCCCGAGGGCCTGCTCGACGGCGTGCCCACGCATCTGCCGGCGCTGATGCAGGCGCAGAAGGTGTCGCGCAAGGCGGCGGCCGTGGGCTTTGAGTGGGAGACGGTCCAGGACGTGTGGGACGAGGTCGCCGAGGAGCGTGCCGAGTTTGAGGCCGAGGCTCCCGGCTCGTCCGAGCGCGAGATGGAGTTTGGCGACCTGCTCTTTGCCCTGGTCAACGTTGCACGCAAAGAGGGCATCGACGCCGAGAGCGCCCTGCGCGCGAGCACGGCCAAGTTCCGTCGTCGCTGGGCCGCAATGGAGGCTGCTGCGCGCGAGGCGGGCGATGACCTTGCCGTCTGCTCAACCGCTCAACTCAATGACCTGTGGGACCAAGCAAAAGCAAGCGAGTGAGACCTGCGTCTCTCACGGCATCCATTCGCAGAGAGGTCTCTACAAGCAAAAGGCCATATACAACGGAAGATGTGCCAGCTGCGCTTCGGCATCCCACTCGAGTTGTTTAGGGTGCAACACGTAAGCCGTCCCAATCTTCTTGTTAAAGCGCGCGCGGAATCGGTCGAGGGAGATGGTTCCGTATCTGCGTGGCGACTTAACTTCGATGGGGCTGATGCGCGGCTTTCCGGCGGCATTGACATAGGGTCGGGTAACGAGGAAGTCGATTTCCATGCGCTCCTCCCCCTCCTTCTTTCCGCTTTGGAAATAAAAGAAGAGCCTGTGTCCATTGGCCTTTAGAGATTGGGCAACGTAGTTTTCGGTAAGCATTCCTTCGTTCAATCCGATGTCGCCGCGAAGCACGGCCCTGTAAACGTCTTCATCGGTATCGTTGTTATCAGAGAAGGCAAGCGTTACAAGCAGGCCGGTGTCTGCCATGTAGCACTTGAGTGCTGTTTGCTCCATGCTGAGTGAAAGGCCCACGCTCGGCTCGCTTGCGGCATAGCAGATATTGGCAATTCGCGCGTCTGCCAGCCAAAAGAAGGCTTCTTCGTAGGTGCGCATGCGCGCGTTTTTATCAAGTGAGGAAAGCTTGAATCGCTTTTCGTGCCTAGAGAGCTGACCCGGGATGCCATCGAGTACGGAGACGACTTTGAATTCATAACCGGTTGCAAAACGAGAGATATCGTTGCGATAGAGCTGGACGATTCGGCGTTTCGATGCGTCGACGGGCGCAAAAGTGCGCTGTTCAACATAGATGGATACCGGCTCAGGCATGCCGCCTACGAGCATGTATTCGCGCATAAGGGAGAGCGCTCTGCGATGTAGGGCATCGGGGAGCGGCTTCATTTTGCTAAAGCTCATTCGAATGAGATCGGCCAGCCCCTTTTCGTCCATGCCCCAGAGGAACTCCTCAAAGTCGAGGGGCTCAAGTTCCAAAGACTCTTCCTCGGACGGGATGACGATATCTTTAATGTTCTGCTTGATGCTGAGCAGGGATCCAGTTTCGATGTAGTCGTAACGTCCGTCTGCAACGAGATACTTGATGAGTCCGCGTGCTTGCGGGTACATCTGGACCTCGTCAAAGACGATAAGCGTCTCGTGCTCATAGAGTTTGACGTTATAGAAAACCGAGAGATAGAGGAAGAGCGAGTCGAAGTCAGTGCGATAGTCCTCAAAATATTGCTTAACTTCGGCAGGTGCTTGAAAGAAATCAATGACAAGGCAGGACTTGTATTCGGTTTCTCCAAACGTGCGGGCAAGCGTGCTCTTGCCGACGCGGCGGGCTCCTTCAATAAGAAGTGCTGTTTTACCAGCGCTTTCATGCTTCCATTTTAGTAGTGTGTCATAGGCTTTTCGTTTAAGCATGGCTACCTCGTGCACGATATCCAGAACTTTTATAACCTGATTATGCACGATATCCAGAACTTCAGACCCTTAGATTTGCACGATATCCAGAACTTTGCATGATGTGAAAGCACATTATTGGCTCTTACATTCGCAAGTCGGGTAAAGACGGTATGCGGATTGGAGATTTTAATGGAGAGGACCTCTAGAGATGAATGCCTGGTGTAAAAACAAGGGCCCTAAAGAATGATTTCTCCAATTCATATGTATCCCTCGGCTAACTTAGGGCATAATGCAAAAAGTGCGACATGGCTAACTTACGGAGGCGCACCGATGGTGCACGGTCAGCCGGTCGCTTGCATCCATTACGTTTCCAAGTGAGAGGGAGACAACATGAGCGATATTTTGGACGTCTACGGTCGCGAGGTGCTCGACAGTCGCGGCAACCCCACCGTCGAGGTCGAGGTCGTGCTCGAGGACGGCAGCTTCGGCCGCGCGATGGTGCCTTCGGGCGCTTCGACCGGCGCCTTTGAGGCATGCGAGCTGCGCGACGGCGACAAGGGTCGCTACCTGGGCAAGGGCGTCTCGCAGGCCGTCGAGCACGTCAACAACGAGTGCGCCGATGCCGTCGTGGGCCTCGACGCCTTCGATCAGCGCGCCGTCGATGCCGCGCTGATCGCCGCGGACGGTACCCCCAACAAGGCCAAGCTCGGCGCTAACGCCATTCTGGGCGTGTCGCTGGCCGTCGCCCGCGCCGCTGCCGAGTCGGCGGGCCTGTCGCTGTATCAGTACCTGGGCGGCGTCAACGCCCACCTGCTGCCCACGCCCATGATGAACATCCTCAACGGCGGCGTGCATGCCGACAACAACGTCGACTTCCAGGAGTTCATGATCATGCCGGTGGGCGCCCCGAGCTTTTCCGAGGGCCTGCGTTGGTGCGCCGAGGTTTACCACACCCTCAAGGGCGTGCTGCACGAGGCAGGCCTGGGCGGCGGCGTGGGCGACGAGGGCGGCTTTGCGCCCAACCTCAAGACCAATGCCGAGCCGTTCGAGTACATCACCAAGGCCGTCGAGAAGGCCGGCTTTAAGCCCGGCGTCGACTTCATGTACGCCATGGATCCGGCCTCGACCGAGTTCTACAACGCCGAGACCGGCATGTACGAGCTCAAGGGCGAGGGTGTTGAGTACACGAGCGCCCAGATGGTCGATTACTGGGAGAAGCTCGTCGACACCTATCCCATCATCTCCATCGAGGACGGCATGGCCGAGGAGGACTGGGACGGTTGGGTCGCGCTCACCCAGCGCATTGGCAACAAGGTGCAGCTGGTGGGCGACGACCTGTTCGTCACCAACACCGAGCGCCTCAAGAAGGGCATCGAGCTGGGTGCCGCCAACGCTATCCTGGTCAAGGTCAACCAGATCGGTACGCTCACCGAGTCGCTCGAGGCCATCGAGACCGCCAAGGAGGCCGGTTACGCCTGCATCGTGAGCCACCGCTCCGGCGAGACCGAGGACTCCACGATCGCCGACCTGGTCGTGGGCGTCAACGCCGGCCAGATCAAGTCGGGCGCCCCGTGCCGCAGTGACCGTATCGCCAAGTACAACCAGCTCATCCGCATCGAGGACGAGCTCGAGGGCAGCGCGCGCTACGCTGGCAAGACCGCGTTCTACAACATTCGCTAAACGGGCGAATTTGGCGAGGAGGAGGCTGACTCGGTTCCTCCCCGCCTTGGCTGGATGCCGTAAAACGCTATGGGCGCTGGGCCGTGTGGCTCAGCGCCTTTTTTATGTCGAGCAAAGGCTGCCGAAGGTGGTACGCGCGCTCGTGCTATAACTAGAATACTTAGCGCAAACAAACCTCAACCGCACAAGGCGCACATGGATCAGATTTACGACAACAGGTACTATTCCGCCGGTTCGCGTGAGCCGTCACCTCGCCGTGCGCGTACGGTGCCGCTCGGCGGGCCCGATTATACGGGTGCTGCCCGTCCCACGCATCGCACGGCGGGCACCTCGCACTCCCATGCTCAAACGAATATGTCGACGCATCGCCTGGACCGTCCGTCGCGCGCGACGTACGAATCGCGCCCGTCTGCTCAAGCGCACGACAAGTCGACCAGGCCCTCGAGCCGTCTTTCGGGCTCGGACTTCATGCACTACGCCAACGACAACGCGGTGGTTAAGGCAATCTACGACTTTACCCATGGGCCCCAGCGTGGGCTGTTTATTGGTATCGTCGTTGCCTTGGTGCTCGTGAGCTTGTATTTTCCCGTGCGCGATCTGTATGTGGCCAAGCGCTCGAGCGACATTTTGGCCAAGCAGGTCGAGATTCGCCAGCAATACAACGACGAGCTGCAAAAAAGTGTCGACAAACTGCTCTCTGAGGAGGGCATTAAGGACGCGGCGACCGAGGATCTGGGCCTGGTGATGCCCGGCGAGACCAAGATTGACGTTCTGGGCCTGGACGACGATTCTGATTCGTCTTCGGGCAAGAAGTCGTCGAACGCCAAGAAGGCCAGCGAAGTTGCCAAGGAAATCGAAGAAGTCGGTAAGGACGCGCCGTGGTACATCCAGACGCTCGACCTGCTGTTTGGGTTTAACGGCGTTGAGGGTCAGACGGTCGTGTCCAACGGCAAATAGCGCCCGGAGGGGAGCCCGCAATGGCAGATTGCGAACGATATAAGGTGGCGGCGATCGACCTGGGAACGGTGTCGTCGCGACTGGTGCTGGCGCAGGTCGAGGCCGGGGCGATCGTGGAATCGTCCAAACATACCGAGATTACCGATCTGGGCGAGGGCGTCGACGCGACGGGCCGCTTTTGCGAGGCGGCGGTCGAGCGCGTGCTTGCCGCATGCCGCATGTTTGTGGACGAGGCGCGTGCCTTTGGGGCCGTGTGCATCTGCACCACGTGCACGAGCGCCGCGCGCGATGCGTGCAATGCCGCCCTGCTGCTGGACGGCCTGCGCGAGCTGGGGCTCGAACCGCAGGTGATTCCGGGCGAGGTCGAGGCACGCCTGACATTTTTTGGCGTGGCGCACGACTTCGCTGGCGAGCGCATCATTGTTGCCGATTCGGGCGGCGGGTCCACGGAGCTCGCGACGGGCGTCTATGCGCCGGAGCGTGGGGTCTTTGCGCTGGAGGGCACGCGTTCGCTGGACATTGGCTGCCGTCGTGTGACGGAGCGCTTCTTCTCGGTGCTGCCGCCTGCGGACGGCGAGCTTGCTGCCGCCGCCAACTGGGCGGGCGAGCAGTTCGCCGCCTATTTTGAAGGCCTGCCCAGTGACTTTGAGCGTGCCGAGCGCCTGGTCGCCGTGGGTGGCACCGTCACCACGCTTGTGGCGCTCGTTCATGAGCTGGAACCGTACGATTCGAGCTTTGTGCACCTGCGCGAGCTTTCGCTGGATCAGGTTTCGGCCGCTATCGAGCGCATGTCTACGCTGGATGTTGCAGGCATTGCCGCGCTGCCAGGCGTGCAGCCCAAACGCGCGGGCGTGATCTTGGCAGGTGCCGTGGTAATTCGCGAGCTCATGCGAGCCGGCGGCTACAGGGCGCTTACCGTGAGTGAGAACAGTCTGCTCGCCGGCATGGCCGCCACCATCAACGAGACCCTCGACGGTAAAACCCCCACCATCGCCTGGACCCCCAGCCTCAGCCCTCTCCAAAACTAGTCTTTTTGGGACGGGGCTACTTTGTCAGCTTGTCGATCTGTCCAATCTCCCAAAGCGGAATATTGACGAGCGTGTCCTCGTCTCTATATGCCGCCAGGGAGGTCCTCACGCAGCGCATGAGTTTGAATTTTTCGCAGGCTATTTTCAGACTCTTCGCTTTAAGGTTCTCCGCCGCCTTGACCTCAAGCGGAAGTACAGTCCCCATGTGATCGATAGCAAAATCGGTTTCGGCATTGCCAGACCTAGATGACCAGTACGCGGGGATTTTGCCTTGCAGCAAGAGTTCCTGTGCGACGTATTGCTCGGTGAGCGAGCCCTTAAACTCAGTGAAAACAGCGGATCCGTTTAGGACGATGGTCGGCGGGAGGTTGGAGAGCGCGCCGAGGATGCCAGTGTCGATGCAAAACAGCTTGAAGCCCGAGAGGTCCTCATAGTTCGAAAGCGGTGCCCTGAGAGCGGAAACGCGCGGCACCTTATGAACGATTCCGTAATCCATGAGCCACTGGAGACTCTCTTCAAAATCGCGTGCGCGCCCCCCGGGGCGAAGGGCTCCGTAGATGAACTTTTTATTTTCCTTTGCAAGCTGGCCGGGGAGGGATTTCCAAACCAGCCTCATGCGCTCGACGATGCGGGCGGGCGCATGTTTGCCAAAATCGGATTCGTAAGCCTCGATGATTTGTTGCTGAAGCCTGCGGGCTTCGATGAAATCGCGGGTCGCGGTGAAGGCGGAGACGACTTCGGGCATGCCGCCGACAACGAGGTATTCCTTGAGCAGGTGCTCGAGCTTTTCGGTAACGTTTGCCAGAAGATTCATGTCTGCGGCAAGGATGGCGTCGGCGAGCGGGTCGCCATCGACGGCGCGAACGAACTCGGTAAACCCCATGGGACGCATGGTGAGCTGGTCGATTTTGCCGACGGGAAATGACTCGTTTTCGCGCCGGAGCGCGAGGCCCATATAGGAGCCGGCTGCGACGATATGGTATTCGGGCGCAAGCTCGTTGAAGTACTTGAGCGAGGTGATGCCGCGCGGTGCCTCTTGGATCTCGTCAAAGATGATGAGCGTGTCTGCCGGCGTCACGGTTTGGCCGCGAAGAAGTTCTATCTGGGAGATGATGCGCTTGGGGTCGAGGTCTCCATCGAACAGCGAGCGTGCGCTCGGTTCGAGCATAAAGTCGAAACGAATGACGTTTCGATACTGCTGGCTCGCGAATTCGTTAAGAAGCCAAGTCTTTCCTGTCTGGCGGGCACCCTTAAGCAAGAGGGGTTTGCGATTCGCTCTCGATTTCCAAGCGATAAGTTCACTCATAAGCTGTCGCTGCATATTGCCTCCCAACTCTCTTGGCTAGTATAAGGCCATTTGGGCGTTTCCTTTGGAAAATGTGCGAGACAACCACGTTTTTCCATCGGAAAATGTGTGAGACAACCACATTTTTCCATCGATAAATGTGGGAATGCCAATCTAAGTTGCGGTGAAATAGTTCTTAAATGGGCTGGTAACCAGTCAAAACAGGAACTATTCCACCGCAACTTCTAAAGTCCACCGGCATCCACAAGAAACGGGCCCGCATCCCCAGGGGACACGGGCCCGTAAAAGCCAAATGGTAGGGGCGGTGGGACTCGAACCCACAATCCTTGCGGCGAGAGATTTTAAGTCTCCTGCGTATGCCAATTCCGCCACGCCCCCGTGAGACTAGAAGTCTAGCACAAGCCGCCCGTTACGCGTTGACAGCCATCGAGTGCTGGCCCGACTTTTCCAAGTACTCGGCAAACTTGGCCTCGTCGCCCTTGTTCTTGTACTGTAGGGCCAACAGGTACTCCAAGCGGCAACCCTTAACCTTGTCGTCGCCGGCCTCCTTGAGCATGCGCTCCAGCTCGGGAATGTCGTTGTGGCGCTTGAGGATCATCGTGTCGTACATCAGCTGGCATTCGTGCGCGACTGCCTCGGCCTGGCCGCCCTCAAAGCCTTTGATTTCGTGCAGCAACTCCTTGGACTTTTTGCGGTCCTCCTGGCCAACGTAGTAGTTAAAGGCCTTGATCACCAGGTCGACGCGCTGCATCTTGGGCAGGTTGAGCCCCAACAGCAAATCGAACATCTCGTCGGCACGCTTGTGGTCCTCGCGCAGCAGATAGGAGTTCAGGCGCAGGTAGTCGCGGTTGTAACGCGGGTACAGCATGCTGGTGAGCTTGCTGTCGAGCAAGCGATCGAACTCGTCCCACTGCTTAGCTGCCATAAGCTGCTGCAGGCGTTTAAACGTGGTGCGTTTTTTGACGCTAAAGAACACCGACACGGCGATGCAGATGATAACGACGGCGGTCCAGAGTGTGCGGGAATCGGGCATATTAGGGTCCTTAGTCGCTCGTAAAGCGAGCGGTATGACAACACGTACTAGATGTATTATACGCAGCGCGTAAGCAAACTGGCATAAAAGCGCATCGAGGCTGAGCGCCATCGCTCGCTGCGGTACACTTACCTAAAGTAAACCATGAAGGGAGACATTACCTATGAAGAAGATCGTTTTGGCTTGCGGTGCTGGCGCCGCCACTTCCACGCTCGTTGCCCAGAAGGTCGCCACCATGCTCGACGCCAACGGTTACGCCGACAAGTACGAGATCGTGCAGTGCGCCATCTCCGAGGCCAAGGACGCTTGCGACGAGGGCGCCGACCTGCTGATCGCCACCACCGTTGCCCCCGAGGGCCTCACCTGCCCGTACGTGAGCGGCGTGCCCTTCATGACCGGCATGAACCGCGTTGCTGCCGAGAAGGCCGTCCTCGACGTCATGGCTCAGTAGGCGCTGACTGTATGGGTGAGCAGAACGCCAACCCGGTCGAGCTCTTTGGCATGCGCGTTGCCCATGTGGGCATTAACGCCACCGACCCGGCAGATGCGCTGGAGATCGCGGAGCTGTTCTCGACGATGATGGGGCTGCCCGTCATCGAGACCTCGGTTTCGTACTTTAACGATTCGCTGGTCGAGATCATGAAGCAGAGCGGTCGTGGCACCAAGGGCCACATCGGCTTTGCCGTCAACGACATCGATGCGGCCGAGAAGTGGTTTGCCGAGCGCGGACTCGAGGTCAACGAGGAGTCGCGCGTGCTGCTGCCCGACGGCGGCACCAAGCTCGTGTACTTTAAGCGCGAGTTTGCCGGCTTCGCCGTGCACCTGTGCCGCGAGTAGCGCACAAGCTGCTATAGCTAGCAAAAAGGGATAGAGCCGCCTGGCCCTATCCCTTTTTTATGCCGAGGGGACGACCTTCTGAAAGGGCCATAAAATCCAGGTCTAATACTTTTCCGAGAAGTGAACGAGCAGAATCGGACCCCCGAAGCATCGACACTTTGAGGATGCCGTTTCCTGCGGTTTCGATGCTGGAATCCTGCGATTTTGCGGCCGAAAAATGCGGATGGTTCGGGGGTCCAAAAACAGGCGTTCACTTCTCGGAAAAGTATTAGACCTTGATTCGCGCGGGTGCCCCTACCGCGGCAGGCGAATCGTAAAGCGACTGCCGACGCCCTCGACCGAGGTCACACCGATGACGCCGCCATGGCTATCGACAATCCACTTGGCAATGGCAAGCCCCAGACCCGAGCCCTGCGCGCCGGCATCGCGTGCGTTATCGGCTCGGTAGAACCGCTCGAACGCGTGAGCTGAGGATTCCTGATTCATGCCGATACCCTCGTCCTCAACACTTATGTCGATCGTGCCCGTGCCCGCATCGGGCGTTATGCCAAACGTGACGGTCGTTCCCGCGTCCGAGTACTTGGCGGCGTTTTGCACGATCACGCGCAGAGCCTGCTTCACAAGCGCCACGTCGACAGATGCGTCGCAGCGCGGGTCGCTGGCAAGCGCAGCGTCGTACGCCAGTCGATACGTGTGCTCGGTATCGATCATCTGCGATTCCTCGCATACCTCGCCGATCAGTGCAGCCAGGTTGGTATTCGCGCGTCGCAGGACCGTGCGACCGGCATCGCCGCGCGCTAAAAACAGCAACTGCTCCACGAGCTCCTGCATATGCTCGCTTTCGGCTTTGAGCGAGGCGATGGACTCTGCCAGCACGTCCGGGTCGTCTTTGCCCCAACGGTCGAGCATGTTCACGTAGCCCTGAATCACCGCGATGGGCGTGCGCAGCTCGTGACTCGCATCGTTGACAAAGCGCATCTGCTGCAGCTTGGCCTCTTGCATCTGGCGCAGCAGGCGGTTGAGCGCGACCTCGATACTCTCCAGATCGGCGTCGCCGGTGGTGACGCTCGGCGAATCGACGCTTGCGCGCTCGATGGCCTGCTCGAGCGTTTCCATCTTGCCGCCGGCGAGCTGCATGCGGCCGAGCTCGTCAACGCGCAGGGCCAGGTCGTTGAGCGGCGCCATAGTGCGGCGCACGCGGCGGGCGCCGCCGAGCATATCGAGCACGCTGATAACCTGCCAGCCCGCAACGACAAGGTAGAGGGGCCATAGCGTGACGAGGTCCTGTGCGAGGGGGAAGGTCTTGGTGCTACGCGCAAGCTCGACGGTATAGGTAAGCGTTGTCAGGTCCCAGCCGCGTGCGGGGGTCAGCGACATGCTGCGAACGGCGGCGCCGGGGATCCATCCCGCGGTAAACGCGCCGTCGGGCAGCGTCTGGTTGTAGCCATAGACGAGGATCGCCGCCGCAGCAAGCAGCAGCAACAGATTCAGCCAGACGTAGCTCACCAAGCGGCGCCACATATAGCTCCAGTTGATGGCGCGGGCGATGGAGGTGACGCGCTTGGTCTCGGCGTTACGCGCGGCAGACATAACCCACCCCGCGCACGGTCTGGATGATGCGGGCGCCGCCGGCGTCCTCGATCTTGGCGCGCAGGTGCGCGATGTGCACGTCGACGTTGTTGGTGTCGCCCACGTATTCGTAGCCCAGCGCTTCGTGCGCGATGCGCTCGCGCGTGAGCACGGTCTCGGCATGCGCCATAAGCAGGGCGAGGACATCGAACTCGCGGGCCGTGAGCGCGATGGGCGAGCCGCCGACCGTGACTTCGCGGCGGTCGGGGTCGAGCGCAATCGAGCCCACGGCGAGCGCAGCGGGGGAGGGCGAGGCGGAAGCCTGGGCCGAGTCGCTGACCGGGGGTATCGCAGCGGCGCCGACGCCCGTGCCGCTCGCTACGTCCGCCCCAACGCCGCCAACGCCCGAAGCCGCCCGCACGGCCTCCGAGCGCTTCAGCGCCACGCGGATCCGTGCGAACAGCTCCTCAATCGCAAATGGTTTGGTCAGGTAATCGTCGGCGCCGGCATCGAGCCCGGCCACTTTGTCCATCACGGCATCGCGCGCGGTGACCATAATCACCGGCACATCCTTGTGCTTGCGGACACGCCGCAAGACCTCCATGCCGTTGAGCTGCGGCAACAGCACGTCGAGCAGAATCAGATCGTAGTCGCGCTCCAGCGCCAGGTCCACGGCAGTGCGGCCATCGGCGGCGTGTTCCACCTGGTAGCCCTCGTGCTCCAGCTCGAGCGTCACAAAGCGGGCGATTTTCTCCTCGTCCTCTACGATCAGGATCCGTGCCATGCGTGCCCCCGTCCGCGATTACTTGTCGTCGTTGAGATTTTGCTTGATGTCGTCCGCGGCGTCGGCGGCGTGGTCCATCAGGTTGTTGATGCTGCCGGGCACGTCGCCGTCGCTGTCGATACGGTAGCGCATGCCAAAGAACAGGCCAATCAGCATCAGCCATATCGTGGCGCCCCAGGCAAACAGCGCGACGATGGGGATCAGGATGGGGATGTTGAGGATGATCGCATCGCGGCGCGTGGCGATAAACTTGGTGTCCAGACTCAGGCGGAAGAGCTTTTTGAGGTACTCCCACACGCTGTCCATCTTCTTGGAGAAGTCGGTCTTTTCGCTCGACTTTTCGTAGGCTGCCTGCGCGGCGACCATCTCGGCAGAGGGCTCATCGACTGGCGCGGACTCGGTGGCGGCATGCGCCGACGTGGTCTGGGTCTTGCCCTGCGACTCGAGCCAAATGATGGCATCCAAAACGTTGCCGTCGGCAGCGTCGAGCGCCGCCTTGGCATCGGTGTAACTCACGTTGCACTTGGTGCGGATGGTTTCAACTTTTTCGAGGTCGTCCATGACCTGTCCTTTCGTTCGATGGGCGCGACGCCGGGCGATCTGCCCGGGCGCGAGCGTTGCGTTCGGCGGCCTGCGTTGCGCGGTGCCGCCCCGCCCTTGGTCGAACTCTATAGTGCAGGTTATAGATTAAGCGATTCTTGAGCCAAGATTAATGTTGGATGAGTTTTTGGGTGGCAGTAGGGAAGAGAGAGGTGTCCTTCTGGGTAGCTAGCAGCGAGGTCTAATACTTTCCCGAGAAGTGAACGAGCCAAATCGGACCCCCGAAGCATCGACACTTTAGAGGTGCCGTTTCCTGCGGTTTCGATGCTGAAATCCTGCGATTTTGCCGACGAAAAATGTGGATGCTTCAGGGGTCCAAAAACAGACGTTCACTTCGCGGAAAAGTATTAGACCTTGGCAGCGGAGAGCGGTGACCTAACGGCAAGCCGGCGGCAGAAATGGGATAGGCGAAGCGCACCGATCGTATAGAATCAAAAATGCGTTTCAAAAGTATGAAAATATCATACAATTGCAACATGAAGTACTTTAGCAACATAGCGGCGATAAGCGAGCTTTCCGAGAGCGAGGGCGTGTTCACCACGGCTCAGGCGGCTCGCATGGACATCTCTCGAGATGCACTGGCACACTCATGCCGTGCGGGGCGTCTTGAGAGGATATGCCACGGCGCCTACCGGATGTCGGGCACGCAGTGCCAAGACACCGACGAGCTCAACGCTCTTTGGAAGCTCACCAATCCCTCCCTTTGCGCGTGGGAGAGAAAACGTCAGTGGGATGGCATCGCCGTGAGCGGTACGACTGCGGCGAACCTGCAGCAAATGGGCGATTTCTATCTGTCCCCCTACAGGATGACCGCGCCCATGCGCATCAATACGAGAAACGAATCCCTTTCTTTTGCAAAGCGCGAGATCGCTGAGCAGGACATCGTCTGGCTCGACGGCCTGCCGGTAACTAAACCCGAGCGCACGCTTGTTGATCTTTGCCTCGATTGCGAGGACCCCTCATTAATTATCGATGCCTATAACGACGCGCTTGGTCGAGGACTCGATATACAGCGGCTGAGAGGTCTTGTAGAGGAGAACTCTAAAACTGCCAAACGACGCGAGTTGATGATGCCCTTGTTGACGACGCTGAACGGGTAATGAGAAACGGAGGGCATGGTGAAGTACAAAACACCTGCCGCACTGGAGATGGCTGTTAGGGATGCCGCAAGAGAATCGCCGATGGATACTAATCGGGCGATCGTCGGTTTCTACTTTCATCGCTTCCTATGTCGCGTTTTTTCAGAAGATGACGGCAGCTTTGTGCTCAAGGGTGGCCAAAGCGTCCTAGCGCGAACACTCGATGCGCGTGTCACAAGGGATATTGACTTGGTTGCTCAAGAGGAAAGTCTCGAAGAGGCTATTGCCGATCTGGTGCAGGCTGCTTCGATTGATCTGGAGGATTTCGTTTCGTTCGTCTTTGATCGTGCAGAGCAGATCAAAGAAGAAGATGAGTATCGGTGCGGTGCGAAGGTGTGGTTCACCCCCTTTATGGGAACCAAGAAGCTACAGCCAATTTCAATTGACTTGGTAATTGATGAAGTGCGGGGACTTGAGCCTGAGGTTCTTGCGCCGATCGATCGTTTGAATATCGAGGGGCTCCCAGTCTGCGACTATCGAGTATGCCGAGTGGAGAGTGCCCTTGCAGATAAATTGCTCGCAATGATAGAGATGCATGAGGGCCGTGCCTCTTCGCGAATCAAGGATATAGTCGACATCTTGGTGTACGCAAAAACTTGCTTCGTCGATGGGGCTACGCTTGTCGAGAGAGTCGAGAAAGAAGCGTCTGCCCGCAAGGCGGCAATGCCGGAAGAGTTCGTGGCGCCTCTCTGGTGGAAACAAAATGGTTCTGCGCAGTACATAAAGATGGCGAGGCAGGCGGGGGTACTTGATCTCGCGGGGAACATTGCTGGGGCAGAAGGGGTCGTCAATCGGTTGTATACACCGTGCTTTAATCATTCGGCGAATGTGCGCAAATGGAATCCTCAGACCACGGGATGGGAATAGGCTAGATAGTTAAGCCGGCGGCAGGATTAGTTCCTGCCGCCGGCTTAAGACGTTTCTACTGCCTATGTATGCGCTACTCACAGGCCTGGTCGACCACCTGAGTAACGGCCTTCTTTGCGGCTTCGAGGTTGCGCTGGGCTTGGGCGACAGCGGCCTCGGCTTGTTTCTTGGCCCTTACGACCTCGGCAAAGCGATTGATGGATTCGCTATACTCGCGCGTACGCGGGTCGAGTGCTGGTGGGACTTCGATCTCGAACAGATCGGTAGGGCGGATGGCGTGGCTGTACTGATTGTCGGACAATACCTGCAAAACTATGGACCCATGGCCGTCGGTGAGGTACGCCGCGACCATCTCTGCATACACCATGCGCTCCTCGTCGGTCATCGTTGGAATCGCCGGGCGAATGGCGGTGGTGTTGTGCGAGGCAACTAGATGCTGCTTTGCATCATCGATGCCGACCACAAGTAGGTTCGACGCGCCGTAACGACCGAGTATGCGCGGCATGACGATATCGCCGCAACGAAGCTCGTAACGAGCCAACACGTCTGGACTTACCTTTACAGGTTCGGAATCCAGCTCCGACGCGCCTTCCGCAACATCCTTGGGCAGCAAATAGCCGTTGCGGAAATCCTGAGATGAAATGCGGCGCACCTCGACAGCGTCGATGTCATCCGAGGTGGTGCTGTCTCGGGGCATAAACGGCACCACGCGCATAAAGCTGTCGCCGAGCGTTGCGCTGTAGTTTTGAGCTACGGAGATCAGGCCAACCCTGCCTTTGGAGAGCGCGGCGTGGTGTTGGAGTAGCTTGCGCGTTTCGAGCTCGACGGTTTCAATGGAAACCGTTTTGCGTGAGTCGCACTCGATGCCGCTCCAGTCAGGGGAGAAAGCCAAGGGAAGATTGGGGTAGCGAGCCCCGTCGGCAAACCGAAGGCGTGGCATGGGCGTGGCGGCATTGCGGAATGAAACGCTGCGATTTCCCGTCGACAATACAATAAGTGCGTACATGCCGTGCATCGGAGATTCGGCGAGCGGGTGATATAGGACGCTTTCGACGAGCCCCTCGCGCAACAGAATCGCGCGTGCCTGCTCGGCGTTGTCCAAAGACTCGAACGGCAGCAGTACGGCGGCTCGAGTACGACCGGAGAGGGCTAGTGCATACAGGCACCAGAGATAGGCCTCCCAATCGCAGAAGCCCAGGTAGCCAGGCTCCAGATCATTAATGAGCGCCTCACATGCGCTGTTGATTTCGCGAAAACGTTTGCGAACGCAAGCTGTGGCATCGATAAACACCGGCGCCGCGTTGTCATTGCCCGTGTTCTGCTTGCCGGGCTCAAGTTCGCAAATATTAGGTACGCCGTTGCCGTTCAGCCTGAAGCATTCACGAAGCGCCTCGCAGCCGATGGCGCCAGGTAGGCGAACGGTGAGTAGGCGGCTGCCTTGTTCTAGGTTAAGCGCGCGCGAGAGGGCGGCGGCGGTGAGACGTGGCAATGATGTTGTTTCACGCATGTATAGAGCCCTTTCTTCTTAGTGGGCTATATAATAGTAGAAAAATTTAAAAATTTCTAATGACGAGAACAGCCTACTGTGCTATCCTCGAAGCAATCCAAAACCAACTCAATACCAACTGCTTGATGCAATCGCTACACAGCCTTTAGGCAAACCGCGCTATCAAGCAGGGTGATTTCACTAACGAAGCTGCAGGTTAGGTCGATTGTCATCATCCATACCTCAGAGCATTCTAAAACTTAGAACAGACTTACACCAAACACCCGAAACCGGATAGAAAGAAACATTCATGAAGAAACGGGACAACATCTACGAGGCATTCCTCAGTGCGATCGACGAGGATCTCCGCGACATGTGCGAAATGAACGGAAAGGTAGAACGGTCTCTTCCGTGTCCGTACTGCGGCGAGAAGAACGTCGAGCGCCTGGCCAAATCGCTCGTTGGCGTGCTGGAAGAGCGCTCGCCCGATATTCCCGGGCTGGTGCCCGAGCAGTATCGAGCCGATGTACACGAGGCCCGCGAACTTTTGACTGCCGCGACACTCGCTTTGCTGCCACTGTATTTTCCCCCGCGCGATAGCCGCATAGGCAGTGTAGCGACTGTGGTGAGTATGTTTAGGCACGGGCGTACTGCGGGCTTTAAATCGGCTGGTGTTCTCTTGTTCGAGGAAGTTGCGACAGGGATGAAGTACAGCACCAAGCAGGGTGCCTATATCCCGTCCTCCTTCGTGCGCCATACCGATGGCAGAAAGCCATGCGACCGGCTGCACCGCGATGGATCGCGTGGCTTTACGGCGGATGAAGATGATGCCGTCATGTTTTATAAGCGCTACCTCAAGGTGCAGCGACGCGTGTTTGATACGAGTCCGCGTTTCAACTTTGAGTTATGCGTCAAACGCCCGTTTGAGGCACTTTTGGACGAACGACACACTTTTTATTACATGGAGGAAAAGATGGAAATCGATTTGACCAACAAAGTACACGGACTCGAAAATCGCTATCTCCTCAATATCAAGCATCATAAAGATTACGACCTGCTTGACAAGCTGATGATCCATGCACTGCTTGCGTACCTGGGCGACACAACGGTCTCAACTGCTGCTCGCGAGAGTTATCTGGCGCAGGCCGAGCGCCTGATCGGTCACGCGACCAAGTCGCCGCACTCGGCACAGCTCAATGAGGACGACGGCGACGATCGCATTGCTTAACAACCACTAACGCCACGGACAAGAAAGGGGTCACGCCATGCCAGTCATCAAGATGTACGGCTACGAGGCCGCGCAGCAAACGGAGTATCAGACCAAGAAGTGGGCGACTAAGGAGGAGATGCGGGCGCTGTCGTCCGGCGATGAGCAGCGCGACGTGATCCTGGCGCAGGGTGCCACGGTGGCGTTCTACGAGGACGACAAGCATTGGGAGACGAGTGTGTCCAACAATGTTTTTGCCTTTGGAGGTACCGGCAGCGGCAAAACGGCGAGTTTCATTTTGCCCAACCTGCTCAATCACCACGAATGCTGTTATGTGGTCACAGACACCAAGGGTGAGCTGCTGCGCCGTACGGGGAAAGGCTTTGAAGAGGACGGCTACGAGGTAACGGTTCTCGATACTGTTAATCCCGAGCAGTCGGCCGGATACGACCCTCTGCGTTACGTGATGGATGTCGAGGATATCCCCACCACAGTGGCGGCAATCATGGAGGGGGTCGATCCTGACGGCCGTAGCCTTAGGTATGATCCGTTCTGGAATAACGCGAGCGACCTGCTGCTTCGAGCGATTGTTGGAATCCTGTTCCTCCTGGAGACCCTTGCCGGCACCCTTACGCCGGGTGAGGACCCCAATGCCCCGCGCCGCTACCTTAAGATGAACAACGTCTTTAAACTGGCTGCGCTCATCAAGGTTACGGGAGATGGTGAGGGGCGATTCCCGTTGGACTACCTTGTAGAAGAGGTGGAGTCCAGGGAGTTTCTCGATAAGTTTGGTGCGGAGAACGCTGATCTGTATGGCGTTGAGCAGTATCGCGATTTTCGAGGTGCGGCAGATAGGACGCTTAAGAGTATTCTGATCACGCTCAATGCAACTATCTCGCGGCTTAAGACGCCTCAGCTCATGCGCGTTTTTGAGAATGACGAGATGCGTCTTGATCGTATTGACGAGGGCAAGCGCATGATCGATCTTAAGGTGAGCGACAACGATTCGGCTAATGCATGGCTTGCGAACGTTGCCCTTAAGCAGCTGTTTAACCTTGCCCAGCGCCGTGCCGATGCCAGCCCCAGCGGCCATTTGCAGCGTCGCGTGCAGTTTGTGCTCGATGAGTTTCCCAATGTGGGCCGCATCCCCGATTTTGAGCGCAGCATTGCGACTGTGCGCAGTCGCGGCATTAGCTTTTTGATGTGTGCGCAATCGCTGAGTCAGCTCGATGTCGTGTACGGCAAATCCACGGCGCTTACCATCCTCGATAACTGCGATAGTTTGGTCTATATGGGCGGCGGCAGCAACATCGCGACGCAGAACTACATAAGCGAACTGTGTGGCGAGTCGGTTTTGGGCACCAAGTACGTGGGCGCCGAGCGCACTGCCGTAGATGTGCGCGGTTGCGTGATGACCCCAGGCGAGGTTGGGCTTATGCCCCGCACCGATTGCCTGGTCAAGGTGACCGGCATGCGTCCCTTCCGCGCCAAGAAGTACTTTTGCGCCGATCACCCCAATGCTGCCAAGTGGCTGAGGGATTAGCCCTTGCAGCTTTGTGTACCCCATCTTGCATGTTTTGTCGCACGGCTTCCGTTAGTCGTAAGCCGTGCGGTCCAGTTTTTGCCTCCTTACCGATTCCGTTTAGAAAGGAATTACCATGCCCGTTATGTATCGTGAGCCCAGCATCATAAAGAAGTCCAAGGACGGCCGTGTTGCCGCTGTCGATATGGCAAGCGAACTGCTCAACAGCCGTGTGCTGCTGCTGGAGGGCGAGGTCAACGATGCGACCTGCAACGGCCTTATTAAGTCCATGCTGGTGCTGGAGCATCAAAGTGCGACCGAGCCCATCACCCTCATCATCAACAGCCCGGGCGGCAGCGTCACGGCGGGGCTGGCGCTCATCGACACCATGCAGTCGCTCGATTGCCCCGTGATCACGGTGGGCGAGGGCGTCGTGGCCTCGATGGCCGCGGTGATCTTGGCCTGCGGCGACCACCGTCAGGTGTACCGCCACACGCAGGTGCTCATCCACCAACTGATGGGCGGCACGGGCATGGCGCAGCAGACCGATATCGAGATCGTGGCCCAGCATACAGCGGCCATGCGCGCCGAGCTGGACGAGCTGCTGGCCGAGCATGGCAACCTGAGCGCCCAGGAGTTCCACGAGCTCACCGAGCGCGACTGCTGGTGCAACGCCAGGCGCGCTCTGGAGCTGGGCCTGGTGGACGAGGTGATTGCGCCCAGCAAGAAGGCGCTCTAGCGGGGCGCATGCCTTACAAGTACGTTGTGCAGGGCGAACAAGTGCGTAAATTCACAGCCAGAAAGAGGTTGAACATGAACAGGATTTGGGACGTCGATGGCATTGAGTGGGAAGACCTGCCCACCGTGAGCGACCTGCTGTGCGCTGCGGACACAAAGATCCTGGCGCGTGAGGTTGCCCTTCGATACGGCGGCAAGCCGGACGGCCGCGGCCGTGGCGATAGCGAACGCAGCCTAAAGCGCGCCCGCCGCAAGGTCAAAAAGCTGCGGAAGATAGATCCCGAGCCCAGCGACAAGATCATCCTGTTGCCCAAGCATGTCATCAATCGTCGCGATGCGGGCCACGGTTTTGGCTATTACGACGTAGAGCCGTGCGCCTTTACGCGCAGTGGCGTACAAAAGTCAGGGGAGGACGCGTGTGCTGAGGTATACCCGTGGGAACTGTTCCTACTGAACGAGGAGCCTGCAAGCGTCGTTCTGGGCTATCGCGTATGGCTCGGCGGCGAATGGGACCTATGCGAACGTTATCGCTTTTTGGCTGTAGTGTGCGCCAGCGCGCTGCATCGCGTCCGCGAGCAAAAGGAGCTGCGCAAGTGTCTCAAGAAGAACGATGCAGCCTGTGACATGGACGAGGACGAGGCGATCGAAGGTGTTCGCCAAGACGTGCTGTATCCCGAGGAAGTGATCAACGCAAAGCTCGGCGGCTATTGGGATGCGAGCCTGGGGCTCGATCTGCCCTGGAAGGACGAACATCGGCAGACTTGCACGCGGATCGACAGGGCCATCGATGACTTGTTTGCCGAGGAAACGAAGCGCTGCGCTGCAGAGCTTGGGAAGAAGCTCGAGCGCGGGTATGAGGAGCGCGGGGAGGTACTGAACGGGATGTCCTTGTAAATGGTTGCTGGCGGTCCGATAAAAAACTGTCCGGACGAAATGATAGAACGATAGCGTAAATAGCATCTGCACTTTAAGGAGTTAACAATGGGAATCGCCTATAAGGAACTGTTTCGTGTAAACCGTCCTATCTGTGGGCCTGGACCAGGAGGTTTCTTCATTAAAAGATTCAAGGAAGGCGGCTACAGTGAGGCTGAATTGCTCGATTTAATTTCGGGAGTGGACTTTTCTCTTGGTGAAGTGGATGAGGACATTAGCCTGAAAAAGAAATGCGAAATAGTCGAACAGGCGGTGAGTGGGGTGCATTATACGAGTTGGGCCCCCAGCGTGATCAGCATGATCATCTCACTTACGGTCGGAGGGTGTCTGTCTGCATGGGCGGGCAACAATTCAATCGCTGCCGGGGTTTTCGTGACGCCATGCCTGATTGCCTTGGGAATATATGCATGGTTTCGTTTATGCTTTGAGCGAAATCAAACGGTACTGTTGGGTGCGCTGAACCACATAAAGACACTTCAGCCGTAGTTGCATGAAATCGCCGATCGCCTGCCGTGGGCCCTCGGGACCGCCCTCGCGGCGCCCTTCCCGCTCTTTCCGGATATGGCGTCCTCCGATCTCCCGGGGCCGGCCGACCCGGCCCTCAGGGTATCGGATTCCCAAATTCATCCGTACATGTACGGAT
>JAIIUG010000032.1:0-21549 GCA_022739635.1 Collinsella sp.
GAGTTGGCGATCTCCTCGAGCTTCTCAAGACGCTTGATGTAGTTCTCGGCAGACTCGCGACGGGCACCGGGGCGAGAGGCAGAGACAGCATCGGCGGCCTGTACCAGGACATCGAGCACCGTGTTGGGGTCGACATCGGCATGGTGAGCCTCAATAGCGTGGACGATAACGGGCTTCTCGCCATAACGGCGGGCAAGCTCGGCGCCGATGACGGCATGCGGGCCCTCGACGTCGTGGTCGATTGCCTTGCCCAGGTCATGAAGCAGGCCGGCGCGCTTGGCGGTCACAACGTCCAGGCCAAGCTCGGAAGCCATCACGCCGCACAGATCAGAGACCTCGAGGGAATGCTGAAGCACGTTCTGACCAAACGAGGTACGGTAGCGCAGGGCACCAAGGGTCTTGACGATCTCGGGGTGCAGGTCGTGGATGCCGGTATCGAAGGCAGCCTGCTCGCCAGCCTCGCGCACGCGCTGCTGAACCAGGTCGGCGGCCTTGTGATACATCTCCTCGATACGGGCAGGGTGAATGCGGCCGTCGGCGATGAGGTTCTCGAGGGCGACACGGGCGGTCTCACGACGGACCGGGTCGAAGCTCGAAAGAACGACGGTCTCGGGCGTGTCGTCGATCACGAGGTTGACGCCGGAAACCTGCTCGAAGGTCCGGATGTTGCGACCCTCGCGACCGATGATACGGCCTTTGAGGTCATCAGAGGGAATGTGCACGGAGGTAACGGTGACCTCGGCAGTGTGGTCGGCAGCGCAGCGCTGAATCGCCAGAGACAGAATCTCCTGGGCGGTCTTGTGGCACTCGGCGCGAACCTGCTGCTCGGACTCGCGAATGATCGTGGCGGCCTCGTGGGTGACCTCGCCGCGAACCTTATCGAGGAGCTCCTTGTGGGCGTCCTCGCGGGTAAGGTCGGCGATACGCTCGAGCTCGGAGGTCTGCTTTGCGCAGAGCTCCTCGAGCTCACGGGAGCGCTTCTCGACCTGACCGGCCTGGCTGGACAGCTGATGCTCGCGCTTGTCGAGAGCGTCGTTGCGGCGATCGAGGGATTCCTCGCGCTGCATCACGCGGTTCTCGAGCGTACGAATCTCGTTCTTACGCTGCTTGTCCTCGGCCTCGGCGGCCTGCTTGTTCTTGATGATCTCCTCTTTAGCCTCGAGCAGAGCCTCTTTTTTGAGGGTCTCGGCCTGACGCTTGGCATCACCGATCAGGGACTCAGCCTGTACGTGTGCCGACTGAATCTTTTCGTCGGCCTCGTGAAGACTACCCTGCTTGGCGGTGCGCATGTAGGCAATGGCGGCGATGGCACCCAAAACGATGCCAACGAGCGCTGCGATGATAGGCATGCTCACTCCTTTTTATGGATTCGTTACACAACAAAGCGAACCGTCCTTACGAACGGCTCGCGACATTTGAGTAATATGGGCGCAGCTTATGCGGGTCGGATACAGATAAACATATAAACAAACTCATCACAGATGAGCACATATCACAAAGCAAATGACAGTGTTTATCGTACGTTGAACCACAACAACTGTCAAATAAATGGCCCCAGCACGGCGGCTAAAACGCGGTGAACGGCAGGGCCACAAAAACGCATACGCCTAAACCGCACATTCCTCGCGTTCGGCATTAAGACGTGCCTTAACGGCATCGGCGGCGATGTGATACGAGAAGCCCTTGCCCATCAAAAACCGAACCAGTTTTTCGAATCCGCGCGTCTCTGGAACACGCCGCTTGGCGAGCAGGGCTGACGCACGCGCCAAATCGTCTTCGACGGCAAAATAATCCTCGGGATAACCGGGAATGTCATCGAGCACGACATGACGCCGCTTGAGCTCGGTCTCGATTTTACGCTGTCCCCAACCGCGCCGCTTGCGTTCCTCGATAAAGTACGAGCAAAAGCGGTTCTCGTCTAAAAAGTGATACTCGGTGGCGCGCTCGACGGCGAAATCGATCGCGGACTGGTGAAAGCCGTAGCGAGCCAGCTTGTCACGGACCTCACCCGTCGCATGGTCGCGGCGCGATAACATCTCGGTCACCATGGTAAGCGCACATTTACGCTCGATGAGCTGCACCGCATCACGAAAGTTATCCCAATCACAGGGAAGATCGGGGCGGTTTTTGACATACAGCCGCGCGACCCGCACAGGGATCCAAATGGACCGCTCAAAACCGCCCTCAAGCTCACAATCGATATGTGCGCAAGGCTTTTTGGACGCATAGCCGCTCGAGAACGAGGAGGCCGCCTTCTTATCGGGAAAGACGACCGTGGCCTCGGTCACCGTATACGACATGAGGGCATCCGCTACTCGTCATCATCGAGCATGGCGGAACCATCGATGGCGTAAAGCTCGTCAAACTCCTCAGGCGCAGGCTGATCGGTCAGCTCGACCTCGGACGGAGCATCGTCATCAAACTCAAGCCCGCAGGCAAGGCGGACCTTATGCTCAATCTCGTCGGCGCAATCGGGGTGTTCGCGCAGAAACGCCTTGGCGGCCTCGCGACCGTTGCCGAGCTTGTCCTCGCCATAGGCAAACCAGGAGCCCATCTTCTTGCAAATGCCGCACTCGACAGCCATGTCCAAGATCGAGCCCTCCTTAGAGATGCCCGTACCATACATGATGTCAAACTCAGCAGAACGGAACGGAGCTGCCACCTTGTTCTTAACGACCTTGGCGCGCACGCGGTTACCAATAACCTCGTCCTTAAGCTTAATGCTGTCGATGCGGCGAATGTCGATACGCACCGAAGAGAAGAACTTAAGGGCACGGCCACCTGTCGTGGTCTCGGGGTTGCCGAACATGACGCCGATCTTCTCACGCAGCTGGTTAATGAAGATGCACGTCGTGTTGGACTTGGACAGCGAGCCGGCGAGCTTGCGGAGCGCCTGGCTCATCAGGCGAGCCTGAAGACCGACCGTAGTGTCACCGATTTCTCCCTCGATCTCGGCACGCGGGGTCAGCGCGGCGACGGAGTCGACGACGATGGCATCGATGGCGCCGGAACGCACGAGCATGTCAACAATCTCGAGCGCCTGCTCACCCGTATCAGGCTGGGAAATCAGTACCTCGTCGATATCCACGCCAATGCGCGCGGCATACGTGGGATCGAGCGCGTGCTCGGCATCGATAAATGCCACCACGCCACCCATTGCCTGGGCCTCGGCCAGGATCTCGAGCGAAAGCGTCGTCTTACCGGAGGACTCAGGACCGTAAATCTCGACGATACGGCCGCGCGGCACACCGCCGATACCCAAAGCGGCATCGAGTGCCAGAGCGCCCGTGGGGATGGCCTCAACCTCAAGCTCGGGGCCGCCGTCACCATACCTCATGATGGAGCCTTGACCGAACTTCTTCTCGATCTCGGCCTTGGTGGTGGCGATCATCTCTTCGCGCTCTTTACCCGTCGTGGGTGCATGAACGGTACGTACGGGACCTGAATTCTTGGCCATGAATAGCCCTCCTCTTAACAACCTGCATCGATAATAAACGAACGGCTGTTCGTGGTCAACCGTTCAGATAAATCATATGCAGCCGACCTTTCCAAAACCCAACCAAACGCCGACCAAACACTGACCAAAAACTTGACCGCAGGCGAACCAAAAAAATCATGACGAGAAAAAATACAACAACTACCTGCACAAAGATAAAATTCGCAGGAGGTCCCTATCTCCACAATTAAGGGGCCCGGAAGCCCCTTAAAACACGTCTATTCCATAGAATCGAGCACGCAGACAATGCGTCCCAATGCCTCCGCGACCGCATGGGCGCGAACACGCGAACGGTCACCCTCATAGTGGCAGCGCACAGAGTCCACGACCGGCACTTCCCCATCAGCCGCGCGATACGCCCAGCCAATATAGAAAGTGCCAGCCGGATCGTCCTCAGTGCCGCCGCCGGGGCCGGCATAACCCGTTGCGCTCACTGCAATATCGCTCTGGTACAGCTCCAGCGAACCCGCCGCCATCTCGCGCGCGGTCTGATGCGACACCGCGGTATAGCGGTCGAGCGTCTCCTGCTCAACACCCAAAACGCGATGCTTGATCTCATCGCAGTAGGTCACCGCACCGCCACGCAGCACCGCCGAGGCGCCCGGGATATCGGCAATCGTCGAGGCGATCATACCTGCTGTCAGCGACTCAGCCGTCGAAACCGTCACGCCCCGAGCGCTCGCGCGCTCGACAATATGACGCGCCAGCTCCTCGTTATGTGCGGAAATCTGCTCAAAAGAGTCCGTCATACCCACCAGGACCTAGACCGAAAAGACGATCTTGCGGCAGTTCCAGAAGTACTGGGCGCCCGAAATAACGGTCAGGACAACGGCAACGGCGTACAGGAAGCGCGACACCGAGTAGATGCCGAGCGTCAGCGCCAGCGGGCCAAGGTGCAAGCCGGCCATAGCAAAAACGCACAGGTAACCGCAGATGGAGACCATCGTGGTTGCCGTCTTGTACTTGCCGAGCTTATCGGCCGCAACGACCACGCCGGCGGCACTCGCAACCATGCGCAGGGCGCTTACCAACAGCTCGCGGAACAAGATGATGAACACGGACCAAACCGACACAGCGCCAAAGTCCAAGAACAGCAGCAAGGCCGAGAACACGAGCAACTTATCGGCGATGGGGTCCAAGAACTTACCGAAGTCGGTGATCTCGTTGCGCGAACGAGCCAGGTAGCCATCAACCTTATCGGTGCACGACAGGATGACGTACAGAATAAAGGCGGCGGCGGCGAGCGGGCCGTCGAAGGTGCTCCAATCCGTACCGGCAACGCTCGTATGAGAAAGCGCCGACACGATCATGAACACCGGGATAAAGACGATGCGCACGCACGTCACGATGTTGGCGGGCGTCCAGACACTCGTCAGTTCCTTATTGCTCTCGTTAGCCACAACGCGCTCCTACTCCACAACATGACCGATAAGCTCATAGCAGAAGCTATCGGTAAACTCGACCGTCAAAATATCGCCCACAGATGCCTCGCTGGCGTCCAGATGCACCGCGCCATCGGAATCGGGCGCCTGGAACCAAGCATGGCCGATCAGCTCGGCGCCGCCCTCAGTCTCCTCGATGCCGTCGACGATCACCTGGGCGCGCTCGCCCACATGTGCGGCGGTGGCGGCAAAACCGAGCGACTCGGCCAGGTCCATGGCCTCCTGGGCGCGCTCGAGCTTGACCTCTTCGTCGACCTGGCCCTCCATCTTGGCGGCCAGGCTGCCCTCCTCCTGCGAGTAGGCAAAGACGCTCGTGTAGTCAAAGCCGACGGTGTCCATAAAGTCGATAAGGTCGCGGAACTCGTCGTCGGTCTCGGTCGGGAAGCCGACCATGGCCGTGGAACGGATCACGATGCCGGGGATGCGCTCACGCAGATCGCGGAACAGGTCCTCGAGCTCCTGGCGTGAACCGGAGCGACGCATGGCTTTAAGGATGCGTGCGTCGCAGTGCTGCACGGGGATATCGATATAGGGTAGCACCTCGGGGGTATCGCGAATCGTCTCGATAAGCTCGACGGTCATGCCCTCGGGCTGCAGGTAGAGAACGCGGACCCAGACATTGTGCGGGCGCACGGCCTCGGCGACGGCATGCAGCAGCTGCGCCAGATTGCGCGGCGAGCCATCGGTGACGTCTTCGTCGGCAAAGTCGGTGCCCCAAATACCCGTGTCCTGGCCGATCAGCACGATCTCGCGCACACCGCCGGCAACCAGGTCGCGTACCTCGGAGATAATGCTCTCGGCATTGCGCGAATGATAGCGACCGCGAATATAGGGGATCATGCAGAAGCTGCAGAAGCGGTTGCAGCCATCGGAAATCTTGACGTAAGCAACGGCGCCCTCGACAGTGCGCTTGACTTGCGGAATATAGGCAGCGATCTCACGCTCGACACCCAGCACGCCATCGATGACCGCCACGATGACGTCCTCCTCGTCGGCCTTCACAAAGGCAGCGACCTCGGGCAGCTCGTCAGGCAGGTCGTCGCCATAGCGCGACGGCACACAGCCGCACATGACGATGGGACAAGAACGAACGCCGTCCTGAACCTCGTTGGCGAGCTCGAGCGTGGTCTCGATGCTCTCGGACGTTGCGGAGGCGAGGAACGAGCATGTATTGACGATGGCGATATCGGCATCCTGTGGGTCTAATGCCTCCTCGTAGCCCGCGGCGGTCAAAAGAGAACGCATGCGGTCGGTGTCAACCTCGTTCTTAGCGCACCCGAGGGTGATGTAGAGCACGGAGCCCAACGGTGTATCCATGTTGGAGAGCAGTCCTTTCGAATGATATTAGCGGTAGTTGGTGAACTGCAGCGGCTGGCCGTAGTCCTGGTCGCGCAGGAACTGGATAACGGTCTGCAACGCGTCCTTCGAAGCAGAGGAAACACGCAGCTTGTCGGCCTCGATGGTCACCTTGACCTTGAGCTTTTGGTCCTTGATGTCCTTATTGATCTTCTTGGCGGTAGCCTGGTCGATACCCTCGACGATATGGCCGAGCACGCGCACGGTGCCGCCCGATGCCGCCTGCGGAGCATCCCACGAGACAGCCTTGAGGTCGATGCCGCGCTTGATGAGCTTGGAGCTCATCACGTCGACGATCTGCTTGGAGACAAAGTCGGCCGGGGCGTTGATCGTAAAGAGTTTGTCGCCCTTCGAAAGCTCGATCGTGGCGCCGGAATCCTTCAGGTCATAGCGCTGGGAAATCTCGCGCGTGGTCTGCTGGAAGGCGTTATCGACCTCTTGCATGTTGACCTCGGACACGACGTCGAAGCTGGAATCTTTAGCCATGATGTTTCCTTTCGCGTACGAGCGGCTTAGTAGCTATCGTACGAATAGTCGGTAGAATCGGTGGGCGTCTGACCGTCAGTTGCGGTAACGGCGCCATCCGTGGACTGGGCATCGGTGCCGTCGGTGGCGTCGGTACCATCGGTGGTGTCGGCACCATCAGAACTTTCACCATTCTCGGAATCAGTCGTCTCCTTCTTGGGAACGGTGATCGTCACACGCGCCACGCCCGAGGTCTTGGTATCGTAACGGACCTTTTCGCCGTTCTTGGTAACGGTGACATCGGAAGGCTTGGACGTAGTGATCTCGATCGAGGACTCGGGCGTGTACTCCTGCTCAAAGGGGCCAGTCGCCTGGGCACCATAGACCGACTTGCCGTCAACCTTGACCTCAATCCAGGCGGTCTTTCCCTTGGCAACGGAGACCTTGACCTTCGTTACCTCGTTCTCGTCCTTTTTAGCCATCGTCTTGGTGGCGTCCGAATCGGTCGACTCATCTGTCGCCTCATCGGTGTCTTCGTCCTCGTCGACCGTTTCGGTCTTCTTAGAAGACTTCTTGGTCGTCGTCTTGGTAGCAGTGGGCGTCTCGGGCGTGGTCTCGGGCGTCGAAGATGCGCAGCCGCGCAGAAGTACCACGATGAGCACGACCAGCAGCAACGCCACGGCACCGATGCCGGCGTAGACGATACGCGGATCGAGACCGTTGTTTTGAGGAGTACGGGAACCGCCGCGTCCACGACTGGAACTGCTGCGGCCGCCTCCCTGAGGCATACGACCACGATTGCTATCGGAACGGCCGCGATAGCCACCCTGGCCCTGAAGGCTGCGCTGACCCGATCGGGGCGCAAGTTCACCGCGGCCTTGATAGCCACGCTGGCCCGCACGCGGAGCCGAAGAGCGCTGGCCATACGGCTGTGATTGAGAGCGAAGACGCGGCGTCACCTGCGTGGTATCGGCGTCCGCATAGCCGCCGCGAGCACGACCGGCAGAGATACCACGGTGACCGCGATCGGAATAGCCGCCGTCGCCGTAGCCGGCACGAGGGTCACGCGCCACGCCGCGGGCAGCGGGAAGTGCACGGTCCTCGGGCATCGGCGTACTGCGGAACCGGTCACGCTGCGAGCGAATCTCCTCGCCCGAACCCGTCTCGGTAATATAACCGGCCTGCTGAGGACGCTGTCCATAGCGAGTCGAACGACCGCCCTGAACCATCAGGAAGCGCCCGTTATCGACAGAGGAACGCGAATTGACGTAGCCGGCGGCGTCCTGGAAACGACCGCCCTGCTGCGACGTCTCGCGTTCGTATGCCATCAGTTCGTCAAAGTAGGCATTGACGACCTCGCGCGGATTGAGGCCCAAAAAACGAGCATAGCTCGAAATCATGCCCTGCGCATAGCCGCGCGGCGGCATCGAAGCAAAGTTACCGGTCTCGAAAAACTCGATGATCTGCGGCCTGATTTTGATGGTGTTGGCGACCTGCTGAATGGAAAGGCCCATTCGGCGACGCTGCTCGAGCAGCATGTCACCAAAGCGTGCAGCCATCAGAATCCTCCAAACTCACGATCTTCACGTGCCATCTCGGCGTCGACAGATTCCAGCGCGGCAAGCCCCTCCTCGTCCAACAGGACCTCGCGCGGCTTGGAACCGTCAGGCGGGCCGACGACACCCTTTTCTTCCAGCATGTCCATAATACGCCCGGCACGCGCATAGCCAACCTTCAGGCGGCGTTGCAGGCCAGATGTGGAGCCAAGCTGCGATTCCACCACAATATGGGCGGCTTCCCAAATGAGCGGATCATCGTCTTGCGGCTCGGCGACTCCGGTGCGGACAATACCGCCGCCACCCGCCATGGACATGGAAGCGGGCGCCACGGCGGACAGAATCTCCTCGTGGTAGTCGGGCTCGCTCTGCGACTTGACGAACTCGACAATCTCGTTGATTTCGTCGTCCGAGACAAAGCAGCCTTGGATACGGCGGGGCTTGCCCCAGTCGACCTTGGAGAACAGCATGTCGCCCAAACCGGTGAGCTTCTCGGCACCCATCTGGTCGATGATGACGCGCGAGTCGATGCCCGTAGCGACGTTAAAGGCGATGCGGTTGGTGATGTTGGCCTTGATGAGGCCCGTCACCACGTTGGAGCTGGGGCGCTGCGTGGCAACGATAAGATGAATACCGGCGGCACGGCCCAGCTGTGCAATACGCACGATCGAGGCCTCGACATCCTTACCGGCGACCATCATCAGGTCAGAGAGCTCATCAATGATAATGACCAGGTAGGGCATCTTTTGCGGCGGGTTGTCGTAATGCTCAAACTCGCCAGCAGCCTGCTTTTCGTTGTAGGTCGAGATCTTACGCACGTTGAGACGCTCGAAGACCTTCAGGCGACGCTCCATCTCGGACACGGCCCATTGCAGAGCGCTCGCGGCCTGCTTAGGCTCGGTCACCACGGGCACATAGAGATGCGGCAGACCGTTATAGCCCGCAAGCTCGACGCGCTTGGGGTCGACCATGATCAGGCGAACGTCCTCGGGAAGTGCGCGCATGAGCAGGGTCGTGATAATGGAGTTAATCATGACTGATTTACCGGAACCGGTGGTACCGGCAATCAGCAGGTGGGGCATCTTGGCGAGGTCGGCGACAACCGGCGTGCCCTCGGCGTCACGGCCGATAGCGAGCTCGAGCGGACCGCCCTTCACATAGGGCAGCACGTCGCCCAGATTGACGTTCTGGCGCTTGCGGTTGGGAATCTCGATACCAACGAGAGAGGTGCCGGGGATCGGCGCGAAGATGCGCACCGACTGGGCGGCAAGCGAAAGCGCAATATCGTCCTCGAGGCTCGAGATCTTGCTCACGCGCTCGCCCTCACCGGGCTGCAGTTTAAAGGTCGTCACCGTGGGGCCGGCGATCCAGCCGACCACGCGGGCACTGCGGCCAAACTCAAGCAAGGTGGATTGCAGTGACTCAGCGGTCTGCTCCAGCTCCTTGTCCGAAGACGCGGCGGAAGCCGACTGCGGGTTGGCATGCAGGATTTCGAGCGGCGGAAGCTTGAGGCCGTCCTCTTCTTCGCCCTCGATATCTGCGGCGCCGTCGTCCACTCCCCCATCACGAGCCGCAGCCGATTCGACAGCACTCGTGGCAGGCGCATCGGCAACCTTGGGATGCTTCAGGAAGTCGGGAATCTGAGGTGCGGCCGAGACGGGATTCACGGCAAACGGCGGCTCGGACTCGTCGATCTTATCGGGGTCGTCTTCCATCGAAAGCTGGCCGGTTACCTGGCCGCGCTTTGCATGGCGACGCGGCAGCAAAGTTGTCTTTGCGGTCTCAATCGGAGCCTCGTCGTCCTCGTCATCGCCCTCGGTGAGCTCAATCTCGCTATCGGACCAAGACGGGTCGGGCTCACTCGTATTGAGCTTAGGCGCAGCCTTGCCCTTCTTGGCATGGCGACGCGGCAGCAGCGTGGTCTTGGCCCGCTCGGCTTCAACCGACTCGGATACGTCGACAAACGGGTCATCGTCCTCGTCGTCATCCAAAACCGGGTCGACATCGCCACCCATGGCCGTGGTCATGGCAGTATCGGAGCCCTTTTGACGAAGAATGCTCAGATGCGGGCGGGCGACACCAGGCACCGACAGGGCCTCATCGTCACCCCACGGGCTCGCGTTAACATCGGCACGACGGCGTTCGGCAAAATCTGCCGCACGATCGCGGGCAGAGCGCAGCACGCCGCCCACCGAAAATCCAATGATAACCAGGCCCACGACGACAAGCCCCAGCAGGACTACCATGGCGATAGGCTTACCCAGGGCATTCTGCAGCGCACTCGCAATAAACGCACCGATGTAGCCACCCGAGGCGGACAGATTTTGCGGCGTGAACATAAGGTCGCACGAATCGCTCGTACCCGGCACCATCAGCGAAAGAATGGAGACGACGGCGATAAAGACCACGGCGCCGCCCGCAACAGAGCGCACGTTGAGCGGCGAGTCCTCACCCAAAAAGAGCGTGGCGGCAAACAGCAAGATGACGATCGGCAGCACGTAGGCGCCCAGGCCAAAGCCCAGGTGATAGAACCCGGCAACAGCAGCTGTCACGGGCGCTGTTGCCGGTGAGATCACGGCAATGAAGGACGCGATCGCCAAAACGGCAATGACCACGCCGGCGATATCGCGATTGGCCGAAGGCTCGACCAAGGGCTCAAAATCGTTGAAGTCTGCCTCATGGCCCTTATTGGCACGCAGATGGGAACCGGCACCCTTAGCAGATGCCGGTTGGTTGTTGGCTTTATTGCCTTTGGCGTTTTGTGCAGATCCGCGCGCCAAACTAAACCTCCATGACGACCGGGATGATCATCGGACGGGTACGCGTACGGCTCCAAATGAAGTTGGAGAGCGAATCGCGCACGGCCTTGCGAATGGCATCGGAGCCGCTGCTGGTAAAGCTGAACTTGCCCTTCTCGATCGTCTTCATGATGGATGCGGAGGCATCCTCGGAGAACTGGTCATCGATGGCAAACGAGACGCCGCGGCCCGAGAACTCGATAGCCTCAATCTTCTTGTGCTTGAGCGAGACGATGGCAACGGCCGTGACCATACCGTCATTGGCGAGCTTCTGGCGATCGCGCAAGACGATGGGGTCGGTATCGCCGATACGCAGGCCGTCGACGTAGACGACACCGGACTCGACGGGCGTACCGCGTTTGACGATACCGCCGCGCATCTCGAGCGTGTCACCGTTATCGAGGATAAAGATATGATCCTCCTTGAGACCCATCTTACGGGCCAGCTGGGCATGGGCGCGCAGATGCACGGCCTCACCGTGAACCGGCATAAAGTACGTGGGCTTGGCCATGGCCATCAGGAGCTTGAGCTCCTCCTGGCTACCGTGACCGGAAACGTGAACGAGAGCGCGGTTCTTATCCCACACGTCGCAGCCGAGCTTGGCCAGGCTGTTGACGACCTGCTGGACGGCCTTCTCGTTGCCAGGAACGGGAGTTGCCGAGAGGATAACGGTATCGCCCTCGTGGATGGAGAGCGTCTTGTGCTCGCCATTGGCCATGCGGGACAGGGCCGACAGCGGCTCGCCCTGCGAACCAGTGCACATGACGACGATCTTGTCGTCAGGCAGGTTATCGATATCGAAGGCATCGATAATATCGGCATCGTCGATGTTGAGGTAGCCCAGCTCGCGCGCGACGCGGGTGTTGGTGAGCATGGAGCGACCGGTCACAACGACCTTACGGCCGCACTTGCGGGCGGCATCGCAGATCTGCTGCAGGCGATGAATGTGGCTCGAGAACGACGCGACGAACACGCGACCCGGGGCATTCTTGATGGCGTGCAGCAGGTTGGGACCAACCTCGGCCTCGGACTTGGTAAAGCCGGGAACCGTGGCATTGGTGGAGTCGGAAAGCAGCAGGTCGATGCCCTGCTTGGCAAAGCGGCTGATAGCGGCATAGTCGGGCGTGACGCCGTCGATGGGCGTCTGATCGAGCTTAAAGTCGCCGGTGTGCATAACGGTGCCCTGATTGGTGCGGATGAACACGCCCAGAGCGCCGGGGATGGAGTGCGTCATCGAGAAGAAGTCGAGCGAGATGCCACCCAGATTGACGTGGCTGCCGCCCTTGACCTCACGGAACTTGGGTGCACGAATGCGGAACTCGGAGAGCTTGCCCTCGATAAAGCCAAGCGTCAGCTTGCTCGAGAAGATGGGCACCTTGTTGTTGAGGTCCTGCAGAAGGTACGGAAGCGAACCGGTGTGGTCCTCGTGGCCGTGGGTGACGATGATACCGCGGAGCTTCTCCTCGTTCTCCAGAACATAGGTGTAGTCGGGAAGCACCAGATCGATACCGGGCTGCGAGTCATCGGGGAACATGAGGCCGGCGTCGACGAGCACCATGTCGTCGCCGCACTCGAAGACCGTCATGTTCTTGCCGATGCCGTCGAGGCCGCCGAGCGGGATGATCTTCAAGGGAGATGATTTTTTAGCTGCCATAGGTGAGTGTTGTTTCCTTTCTTCGAAACGGGTCTGGAACAACCGACGGGGCGCTTCTGGCAAACCGACCGTCGGGAACGTACAAACATGCATCACGGAGTCGACACATTAACCACAGTATGATACCCATTTGCACAACAACAGACCACCCATGCATCAAAGCCCCATCTGAACCCGTCTATCCCGCCGGTTCCCCGCGAGGGCGGGCACGGATGAAGTTTCCTGCTCTACAGTCCTGCTCACGACGGAGGCCACATTAAGTGGCCTCCGTCGTGAGCAGGACTGTAGAGCAGGAAACTTTACCCGCGGACCCCGCCGGGAATAGCAAAAGGGCGACCCCAGTCTGGAGTCGCCCTTTTTGAGCTGCTTATGTGTTGCTGTTACTCGGCGTCGTGGTGACGGCGGGGCTTGCGGCCTCCGTTGTCGCCGGGACGGCGCGGACGGTCGCTGCGCTCGGAACGCTCGCGACGCGGGCGCTCACGACGCTGGAAGTGCTCGCCGTCGCCCTCGGAGGCACCCTCGGCGCGAGCCGGGGCCTCGGGCTTGTCAAGACGATCGAGCGAGATCTTACCACGATCGTCGACCTCGATGACGACGACCTTGACCTCGTCGCCCACGTTGAGGACGTCCTCGACCTTCTCCACGCGGCCCTTGGCGACGCGGGAGATGTGCAGCAGGCCGTCCTTACCGGGCAGCAGGTTGACGAAGGCGCCGAAGGGCTGGATGGAGACAACACGACCGGTGTACTCCTCGCCAGGCTCGGGAACCTTGATGATGAGCTTAATGCGCTCGACGGCCTGATCGACGGACTCGCCAGTGCCGCCGACAAAGACGGTGCCGTCCTCCTGGATGTCGACCGAAGCGCCGGTCTCATCCTGGATGCCGCGGATGACCTTACCGCCGGAACCGATGACGTCGCGGATCTTGTCGGTCGGGACCTGGATGGAGACGATGCGCGGAGCGGTGCTGCGCGTGGTGTGGCGCGGCTCGGGGATCACATCGAGCATCTTCTGCAGGATGAAGGCGCGACCCTCCTTGGCCTGCTGCAGGGCGCGGGCCAGGATGTCGAAGGTAAGACCGGTGGCCTTGTTGTCCATCTGCAGGGCGGTGATGCCCTCGGTGGTACCGGTGACCTTAAAGTCCATGTCGCCCAGGAAGTCCTCGAGACCCTGGATATCGGACAGGACCACGGTCTTGCCCTCCTCCTGGATCAGGCCCATGGCGATACCGGAGACCGGGCGCTTAATGGGCACGCCGCCGTCCATAAGGGCGAGCGTGGAGCCGCAGGTCGAAGCCATCGAAGAGGAGCCGTTGGACTCCATGACCTCGGAGACGACGCGGATGGCGTAGGGGAACTCGTTCTCGTCGGGGAGCACCGGAAGCAGAGCGCGCTCGGCCAGGTTGCCGTGGCCGATCTCGCGGCGCTTGGGGCTGCCCATGCGGCCGGTCTCGCCGGTGCAGAACGGCGGGAAGTTGTAGTGGTGCATGTAGCGCTTGCCCTCGGTGGGCTCGATGGTATCCAGACGCTGGCCCTCGTTGAGCATACCGAGCGACAGGACGGAAAGCACCTGGGTCTGGCCACGCTGGAACAGACCGGAGCCGTGAACGAGCGGCAGGTAGTTATCCTTCACCATGATGGGGCGAATCTCATCGGCGGCACGGCCGTCGACGCGCTCGCCGGTCTCGACGACCATGGTGCGCATAGCCTTCTTCTCGAGCTTCTTGAGCGCCACGGGAATCTCGCGCTCCCAAGCGGACTGCTCCTCCTCGGTGAACTCGGCACGGATGGACTCCTTCAGAGCCTCGACCTTGCCGATACGGGAGAGCTTGTCGGCGTCGCGAAGGGCGGCTGCCATCTCGTCGTAGTGGGCGAAGATGCGCTCCTGGACCTCCTCGACGGGCTGGTCGAGCGGGTACTCCTTCTTGACGATAGCGCCGTTGACCTGCTCCCACTCGGCGACAAACTCGTCCTGAGCCTGGCAGAAGGCAGCAAGGGCCTCCTGGCCAAACTTCATGGCGGCGAGCATGTCGTCCTCGGAGATCTCCTCGGCGCCGGCCTCGACCATCGAGATGAAGTCGGCAGAGCCGCCCAACTCCAGGTCCAGGTCGGAGTTCTCGCGCTCCTCGTAGGTGGGGTTAACGATAAACTCGCCGGTCTCCACGTTGCGACCGATGCGCACGCAGGCAAGCGGGCCCTCGAAGGGCACGCCGCCGAGCGTCATGGCCAGGGAGGCACCCATGACGTTGATGACGTCGAAGGGGTTGACCTGGTCGGCGACGAGCGAGGTAGCGACGATGTGTACCTCGTTGCGGAAGCCGTCAGGGAAGCTCGGGCGAATCGGACGGTCGATCATGCGCGCGGTGAGCGTGGCCTTCTCGCTGGGACGGCCCTCACGCTTGAGGTAGCCACCCGGGATGCGGCCGGCGGCGTACATCTTCTCGTTGAAGTCGACGGTCAGCGGGAAGAAGTCGTAGTTCTTGCGCTCCTTGGAGACGACCACGGTGTCGAGCATCGTGGTGTCGCCCTGCTTGACCAGGCAGGCGCCGGTGGCCTGCTTGGCAAGCTCGCCCGACTCAAAGGTGTAGGTCTTGCCGTACAGCTCAAAGGTCTTGGATACGAGTGTCATTGTTCTCCTTTACCCCGCAGGCCCCTTGCCTGCAGGCTCCTCATGTGACGCGGGCCCCCTGCCCCCGCCACGCTTCAGAGCGTGATTGTTCACGCCCTTACACAAAAAGAGCGCCCCGCTGCGCAGGACGCTCTTAGCATGTACAAATCCTTACTGGATGTTGTCGCGGATGCCCAGAGCCTTGATGAGCTCACGGTACTCGACGATGTCGTTCTTCTTGATGTAGGAGAGAAGACGACGACGACGGCCGACGAGCATGAGCAGGCCACGACGGGTGTGGAAGTCCTTCTGGTGGGACTTCATGTGCTCGGTCAGCTCCTTGATGCGCTCGGTCAGGATGGCGACCTGAACCTTGGGGTTGCCGGTGTCGACCGGGGTGTTACCGAACTGAGCAGTCAGCTCCGCCTTGCGCTCTTTGGAAACAGTCATTGTTTCACCTTTCGTTTTACGTCGCCCGCGGGCAACTCGATTCGCCTCGGACTGGGAAGCCGCCGGTGGAGCGAACAACCAAGGTCGAGGTACCAACAGGTCGGTATGTTACCACAAGCAGCCTGTGCCTGCGCATCATCACCGACCCAACATGAATTCCATCGCACGGAGCCGCTGATCGGTATGTGTTGCCGCCCAGATATGCGAAAGCCCAAGCAAAAACGCCGCAGTATGCGGGTCGATCCTTTGAACCATAAGCTCGTCGAAGGTCATGCCCATAAGGGCGCGCAGCCATGCGACCTCACCGGTCGACACGAGCTCGGCACCGGGAACGCTCGACGCGCACGACCCGCACATGAGCCCGCCGGCTTGGGGCGAAAAATACGACAGCATAGGGTCGCCGCACGACACACAGGCAGAAAAATCGGGACGATACCCGATATGCGACAGCAGCTTGAAGACAAAGGCGGCTACCAGGAGGTCCATGTGCGCCGTATCGAGGCCGCCGCCCACAAGTTCCAAGGCGCGTGAGGAAATGGCAAAGGTAAACGGATCCTCCGCATCCTCAAACGAACATACACGCGCGACCTCGGCAATCGCACTCGCCGCACAGGTCACCTCATAATCGGGGGCGGCACCAAGGGGAGCCTCCAACAACTCGGCCTGCGACACGATGTCGAGCGAGCGTCCGTGCGCGAGCAGCATATCCACTGTGCAAAACAGTTCGCAGCGCGCCGCCAAGCGACCGCCGGGCTTGCGCGCGCCCTTTGCCACGGCACGCACCTGGCGGCCTCGCTCGTCAAGCATCGTCAAGATCAGATCGGTTTCCCTGAGTTTGGTCTTGTCGAGGACGAGCACTTTCGTGCGATATGTCCGGGAGCCTGCCATGCGCGCCGCGCGCCCTTAGTCCTCGGCGTTGTAGCCAAAGCGGCGAATCTGGGCCTCGTCGTCGCGCCAGCCGGCCTTGACCTTCACGTCCAGCTCCAAAAAGACCTGCGTGCCAAAGATGCGCTCAAGATCGCGACGGGCGTCGATACCGATATGCTTGATCATCTCGCCGCCCTTGCCGATGATGATGCCCTTTTGACCCTCGCGCTCGACGTAAATGGTGGCGTGCACGCGCAGCACCTTCTTGGTCTGCTCGAGCGCATCGCAGATCACGCCAACGGAGTGCGGGATCTCGTCGCGGGTGCGGCGCAAGACCTTCTCGCGCACAAACTCGGCAACAAGCGTCTCGTCGGAAGCATCGGTACCCATGTCTTCGGGGAACCAACGCGGGCCCTCGGGCAAAAAGTGGGCAACGGTCTCGATGAAGGCGTCGACGTTGAAGTTCTTCACCGACGAGGTCACGATCTCGTCGTCGTATTCCATAAGCTCATGCGCTGCCTTAAGCTGCTCCATGACCTGCGCGGGGTCGGCTTCGTCGGCCTTGGTGAGCACCAGGACTTTCTTGCAACGGGCGCATCTGACGCGCTCGGCAACCCAGGCGTCTCCCCTGCCGATGGGCTTGGTGGCATCAATCAAAAACGCGACGACGTCAACGTCGTTGAGCTCGAACAGGGCGCTTTTGTTGAGCTCGGAGCCCAGACCGTCCTTGGGCTTATGAATACCCGGGGTATCGACAAAGACCAGCTGATAGCCAGGGCGGTTAACCACAGCGCGCATGCGGCGGCGAGTCGTCTGGGCCACCGGAGAGGTAATGGCGACCTTTTTGCCATAGCAGGCGTTGAGCAGCGTGGACTTACCGGCGTTGGGACGACCGACCAGGGCCACAAAGCCGCTGCGAAAACCGGGCTCCACATCGCCAAAGCCCAGAGACGTCTCGTCCTCGTCACATAGGGCATCGAGCTCCTCGTCGCTCATACCCTCAAACGGGTCGAATTCCTCGACCTCGTCAAGCAAATCGGTATCCTCGACCTCATCGAGAACCTCGTCGTCCAAAACCTCGTCAGTAGGCTGCATATTGTCGGACATGGGAATCCCTTTCTAAATAAAGCCAAGCGCGTGGGCAAAGACTAGCAGGCCCACGATTGCGGCGGTAATGGAAAGAACGTACACGGAAGCGGCGGCGATATCCTTGGCGCGCTTTGCCAGCGGATGAAGTTCCTGGGTCGCCAGGTCGACGATCGCCTCCATAGCGGTATTGCACAGCTCGCCGTGAATCACCAGGCCACAGCAGATGATAACCGTGGCCCACTCGGCAATGTCGAGGCCGACAATGCAGCCGGCAATGACGGTACACACGCCCGCCACGAGCATGACTTTGATGTTGCGCTCGGTTTTAACGGCGGTGACAAAGCCCTCCATGGCGTAGGAGAACGACTTTAAAAAGGACGGATGGTCCTTGTTCGATCCGGGAATCATAGACGGCTCCTAGTCGTGGGCATGGTTGGTGATGGGACCGACGTGGACCAACTTGGGGTCCTCGCCGCGCTCGAGCGCGAGATCGCGCAGGATGGCATCCTCGCGGGCCTCCATGACCTCGGCCTCGTCGTCCTCGATGTGGTCATAGCCCAGCAGGTGCAGCATGCCGTGCACAAGCATCAGCCGGCACTCGTCGGCGGGACTGTTACCAAAACCGGGAGCCTGGCGAGCGATAACCTGCGGCGCCAAGATAATATCGCCGAGCTCGATCGTCTCGTCGTCGGGAATGTCCTCGTCAAAGGCAGAGTCGCACTCAAACGAGAGCACATCGGTGGTACGGTCGATACCGCGCCACTCGCGGTTGAGCTCATGCATCTCGTCCTCGTCGACATACGAAAGGGAAATCTCGACTTCACGCTCAACGCCCTCGGCGGCAAGCACAAACGCGCAAATGTGCTCAACCTCCTGGGCGTCGAGCAGCGTATCGAGCTCGGCATCGTTGCTGATCAATACACTCAACGGGACTCCTTTCGGTCGCGCGAGCGCTGCTCACGCACGTCATCATACGCATCATAGGCCTCGACGATCCTGCCCACCAGGGCATGGCGCACCACATCGGCGCGCTCCAGGTGCGAAAATGCCACATCGTCGACACGGCCCAAAATCTTCTCAACATCCGCCAAGCCACCACGACGACCCACCAAGTCGCGCTGGCTCAGGTCGCCGGTAATCACGAACTTGGAGTTGAATCCAAGGCGTGTCAGGAACATCTTCATCTGCTCGGGCGTGGTATTTTGCGCCTCGTCGAGCACCACGAAGGCATCGCTCAGCGTACGACCGCGCATATAGGCAAGCGGGGCAATCTCGATCACGCCACGCTCCATGAGCTCATCGGTGCGCTCACGGTCCATCATGTCAAACAGGGCATCGTAGAGCGGACGCATGTAAGGGTCGATCTTTTCCTCGAGGGTGCCGGGCAAAAAGCCCAGGTTCTCCCCCGCCTCGACAACGGGCCGCGTAAGGACCAGACGACCCACCTCGCGGCGCTTGAGCGCGGCGACGGCGAGCGCCATGGCTAGATAGGTCTTACCGGTACCGGCGGGGCCCAGGCCAAACGTGATGGTATGCGAGCGGATGGCGTCAACATAGCGCTTTTGGCCGAGCGTCTTGGGACGAATGACACGGCCGCGATACGACAGCAGCACGTCATCGCGCAGCGACGAGGCGTCGTGCTCGCCATCGCGCAGGACAGCCAAGCAACGCGAGACGTCGTCGGCAGACAGCGTGCGACCGGCAGCCACCTCGCGAAAAGCATGTTCGAAAAAACGCGCCACGAGTTCGACCTCGTCCGGGTCGCCGCTCACGGCAATCTGGTCACCGCGCGCAACCACATGGGCGCGAACCAAGTCTTCGACCGCGCGAAGGACAGCGTCGCCGGCGCCCAAGACGCGCGAGGGGTCAATCCCCTCGGGAACGGTAAGTCTAATCTTCGAGGCTTCCATGGACCTCCCTGCGAGCATGGACTAAGCCGGAATCATCGACTCCGATGATAGCAACATCGAGCAGGCACGGGGCCTTGAGCCCGCAGACATCGTCAAGACGGGCATGATGGAACGAGCCGAGCGTCAGGTTGTCGCCATACTCGAGCACCGCACGCTCGACCGTGCCCACGCGGCGGCGGGCATCGGCGATCGCAAGCTCCTGTGCGGCGGCACGCATGCGGCGGCTGCGTTCAGCCATAATCTCGGGCGGCACCTGGTCGGGAATATCGGCTGCAAGCGTGCCGGGACGCTTGCTATAGCGGAAGACATGCATGCGCGAAAAGCCCACGCGACGGCACAACGCCAGCGACTCCTCGAACTCCTCGTCCGTCTCACCGGGGAAACCGACGATGACGTCGCAAGAAAGTGACACCTGCGGCAGATTGGCACGAATCATGCGCACCGTGTCCTCAAAGGCCTCCGCACTATAGGGACGACCCATGCGATGCAGGGTCGCCGTACAGCCGGACTGCACGGGAAGATGCAAGAACGGCGCGATGCGCTGCGGATAGCGCGCCATCACCTTGAGCAGGCGCTCGGAGATGTCCATGGGCTCCACTGAGGAAATGCGCACGTGGGCGATCGTGGTGCGCTCCATAATGGCCTCGAGCAGCTCATCAATCTCCACGTGCTCGTCAGTCGCGCTCTTGCCGTCATAGGCGCCCAGGTTCACGCCAGTCAGCACCACCTCGGGCACACCGGCCTCCTGGGCCTCGCGCACCTGCTCGAGCACGGACTCGACGGGCACGGAGCGCTCGGGACCGCGCGCCTTCCACACGATGCAATACGTGCAGCGGTGATTGCAGCCGTCTTGGATCTTCACGCCCAGACGCGAGCGTCCCAGAGCATCGACCACATCGCTGTCGCTGCAGGCGGCCACACTATCGGATTCGACACCCAGCACCTCGCAAACACGATCGGCGACGTCGATTTTAGACGGCTCGGCAATCACGCGCTCCGAAAGCTCCAGTAGCTCTTCGGGATGCAAGTTGACGACGCAACCGGTCACGACCACGTAGGGCTCGCCTGGATATGACAGCGCATGACGGACGGCCTTGCGGGTCTTGGCCTCGGCCTCGCCCGTCACAGCGCAGGTATTGATGACGATCAGGTCGGCATCCTGGGGCTCCACCATCGCAAAGCCCTGGCGCATAAGATCGGCAGTGATACGGTCGGACTCAACCCGGTTGACACGGCAGCCAAGGTTGACGACGGAAATATGGGGTGCGAGCAAGCGGGCTCCTTAATCGAGGATATCGTCGAGGGCGCTCTTGATACGATCGGTTACCGACTTCTTACCGGAAGCGACGTCATCGCCCATCTCGTCGGCAAAAGCGCGGAGCAGCTCGCGCTGCTTGTTGGAAAGGTTCGTGGGAACGACCACGCGCAGCTGCACGACCAGACGACCACGTGAGCCGCCACCGCCGATGCGCGGCATGCCAAAGTTGTTGACGCTGACGGTGTCGCCATACTGCGTGCCGGCAGGGACCGTAACCTTGACGACCTCCTCGGGCATAATGCCCTCGACCTCGATCTCGCAGCCGAGCGCGGCCTGCGCGATGGAGATATCGCTCACCAGGTACAGGTCGTCGCCATTGCGCTTAAAGCGCTCGTGATCGGCGACACGCACGTTGACGATCAGGTCGCCCGAGGGCTCGCCACGAAGGCCGGCCTCGCCAAAGCCGCTCACGCGCAGCTGGCGACCGGTCGAGACGCCGGCGGGAATATCGATGTCGATCTTTTCGTGCGAAGGCGTGCGGCCCTGACCGTCGCAAGTCTCGCAGGGATGGTCGATGACCGTGCCCTCGCCGTGGCAGTCGG
>JAIIUG010000154.1:0-2398 GCA_022739635.1 Collinsella sp.
GAGCGCACCTGGATTTTGTGGCCGCATCGTTCGGATGTGTGGCGCTGCGGCGCCAAGCCGGCGCAGAAGGTCTTCACCGAGATCATCAAGACCATTGCACGTTTTCAGCCCATCACTGTGGGCGTCAACACCGAAGACTTCCCCGCGGTGTGTGAGATCTTCGACGGCGTTGAAAACGTGCGCGTTATCCACATGGAGTACAACGACAGCTGGATTCGCGACCCCGGCCCGGCGTTCCTCGTTAATGACAATGGTGAGGTTGCTCTTTCGCACTTCCACTTTAATGCTTACGGCGGTTTCATTGACGGCCTGTATTTCCCGTGGGACAAGGACGCTTCCATTGGCCTGCAGGTGGCACAGCTCGAGCAGGTTAACCGCTATCGTCCCGAGGATTATATCCTCGAGGGCGGCTCGTTCAACTGTGATGGTCAAGGCACCGTCGTGACCACCGAGATGTGTCTGCTCAACGAGGACCGCAACCCGCAGTACACCAAGGAGCAGATTGAGGAGAAGCTCTCTGAGTATCTCGGTATCGAGAAGGTTATCTGGATCAAGGACGGTATCGATCCGTACGAAACGAACGGTCATGTGGACGACGTCGCATGCTTTAGTGCGCCCGGCGAGGTCTGCTGCATGTGGACCGATGATCCCAACCATAAGTTCTACAAGGAGTGCCAAGAGGCGTATAAGACGCTTTCCGAGACGACGGATGCCCGTGGCCGCAAGCTTAAGATCCACAAGGTGATTATGCCTGCGACCTCGGTATATATGACCGAGGAGGAGGCATCGACCATCGATCCGGTCGAGGGTGTGCTGCCGCGTACTCCCGAGGACGCCTTTGAGCCCAGCTACCTCAACTTCTTGCCCATCAACGGGGCGGTGCTGGTGCCACAGTTTGGCGACCCCAACGATGCCCAGGCGCTCAAGGATATCCAGGCTGCTTATCCGGACCGTGAAGTCATCGGTATCATGACTCGCGAGGTTATCTACGGCGGCGGCAACATCCACTGCATCACCCAACAGCAGCCCAAGGCGCGCTGCAAGTAGAGGCGGTTGCAGGCACACGGGGTAGTGTCGATATGACCTGGGGCCCGCTGGCGCACACGCTGGCGGGCCCTTTTGCGTGCGGCGGGCAGCGTTGCACGCGGGCACTCGGGTCTAAGCGAGGGTACCAGGGGCCTTGTTTATCGTCGATAGTTGGTCTAGAATCGTCGATAGTCGATGATAGGGGGTAGCATGCAGCTTGTTGAAAGTGAGACCGTGGAGTTCAAGTGCACGTTTACCCCTAAGCTGCTCAAAGCTGTGGTGGCGTTTGCCAATTCGAATGGCGGTACCTTGTATATCGGAATCGACGATTTTGGCAGCATCGTCGGCGTGGACGATATCGATGCCACCATGCTTCAATGCTCTAATGCAATAACCGATGGCGTGTATCCCGACGTTTCTGAAATCACGACGGTCTCCGCATTGGACATCGATGGCGCAGCGTTGGTGAAAATCGAGGTGGAAGCGGGTCCTCACAAGCCGTACTGCCTGTGCTCGAAGGGATTTGTTCCCGCCGGGGTATATCGGCGCCTGGGTCCTGCCAACGTGCCCATCGAGATGGCCCAGATCCGCTCGATGATCAAGCGCACCGACGGCGATTATTTTGAGACCGGGCGCTCTCATGAACAGAGCTTGACGTTTTTTGAAGCCGAGCGGGTCTTTAGGCGCGCGGAGATTACGTTTGACCAAACCTCTCAAAAGAATCTCGGTCTTATCGATGAGCTGGGCTTTTACACCAATTTGGCACTGCTGGTCTCTGATCAAAACCCCTTTGCAGTCCGCGCTGGCCTCTTCAACGACGATGCGTATACCGAGTTCATCGACCGTCAGGATGGCGAGGGCTCGATCTTCAGGCAGATAGAGGATATCGAACGGTTCCTCAATATATCGAACGCGACGCGTATGTACTTTGTGCCGGGAAGGCTCGATCGCATAGATAAGGACGACTATCCCCGCGAGGCTGTTCGAGAGGGAATTCTGAACCTGTTTATCCATCGCGACTACGAATCTTCGGTGGCGTCTCTTATCAAGATGAGCCGTACGGCGCTTGAATTTACCAATGCGGGAGGGCCGCAGCACATCAGCGTCGAGGAGGCGCTTGCGGGCGGCTCGGACGCTCGGAATCCAAAGCTGCAACTGCTCTTTTTGCGTCTGGGGATGGTTGAGGCGTTTGGAACGGGCCTCAAGGGGATCCGTGCGCTCTATGAGGCGGAAGGGTTGGAACCCGAAGTCTGCGCCTACCCTGCAATGTTTAGGTTGTCGCTGCCCAACGTCAACGCCGTGCGCAATTCCTATCTGACGCCTCGTGGCAATAGCGGTCCCAACTTGCGTGGGGATTACAGCGATTATGAGC
>JAIIUG010000033.1:0-21244 GCA_022739635.1 Collinsella sp.
GGCATGTTCGGCTTTCTGGTGTTCTCGGTGCAGCTGGGCTGGAAGTACTCCATCATCTCCGGCGCCGTCGCGCTCACCATGTTCAACATCCCCATCCTGGTGCGCGTGATTCAGCAGGCGCTCGAGGACGTGCCGCAGGCCCAGCGCGATGCGTGCCTGGCCATGGGCCTCACTCGCTGGGAGGCCACACTGCACATCCTGATTCCCGAGGCCATGCCCGCCATCGTGACCGGCATCGTGCTTTCGGCCGGCCGCGTGTTTGGCGAGGCCGCGGCGCTGCTCTTTACCTCGGGCATGAGCTCGCCGGTTCGCCTGAACTTCTTGAGCTTTAACCTGTCGAGCCCCACCTGCGCCTGGAACGTGTTCCGTCCCGGCGAGTCGCTGGCCGTGCACATCTACAAGATCTATGGCGAGGGCAGCCCCGAGGCCCAGCAGATCGTCTGGGGCACCGCGGCACTGCTGATGATTTGCGTGCTGCTGTTTAACGTAGTCGCCCGTATCGTAGGCAAGCAACTGGCAAGGAGGATGACGGCCGAATGAGCGAGATGAATGCGACGCCCGCAACCGAGGCGGCATCGTCCGACACCCAGGACTTTTTGTCGAGCGTGGGGGAGAGCGAGAAACGTGTTCGCGTGAGCGGCAAGGCCGTGAGCGACGAGGTCGTGGTCTCCACCAAGGACGTCAATGTGTACTATGGCGACCACCATGCGCTGCACAATACGTCGCTCGACTTCCACAAGGGTGAGATCACGGCGCTCATCGGGCCTTCGGGCTGTGGCAAGTCGACCTTTTTGCGTAGCCTCAACCTGATGAATCGCGAGATTCGCGGTTGCCGCGTGGAGGGTGAGATCAACTACCGCGGGCGCAACGTGAACACCAAGACCGAGAACACCTACGAGCTGCGTCGGTCTATTGGCATGGTGTTTCAGCAGCCCAATCCGTTCCGCAAGTCCATTCGCGACAACATCACGTTTGCGCCCAAGCGCCACGGCATCACCGACCGTGACGAGCTCGACCGCATGGTCGAGGAGAGTCTGCGCGGCGCGGCGCTGTGGGACGAGGTCAAGGACAAGCTCGACAAGAGCGCCTACGCGCTTTCGGGCGGCCAGCAACAGCGTCTGTGCATTGCGCGCACGCTGGCGCTCAACCCCGACGTGATCCTGTTCGACGAGCCCTGCTCGGCGCTCGACCCCATCTCGACGTTGGCGATCGAGGACCTGATGTCGTCGATCGTTGCCGACCGCGCCATCGTCATCGTGACGCACAACATGGAGCAGGCGTCGCGCGTGTCCAACCGCACGGCGTTCTTCTACATGGGCGATATGGTCGAGTACGACGAGACCGACGAGATTTTCCAACGGCCCAAGGATAAGCGGCTGAATGATTACCTCACCGGTATGTTCTCCTAGTCCGGGACATGCTTGAGGCCCGCGGCGGCCACGGTTGTCGTGGGACTGATTGGAGAGGCGGGTCATCTCTTTTGCGAGATGGCCCGCCTTTTTGCTCTGCGACCGAAACGACCACCACAAAGGGGACAGGCACCTTCGTGGTGGTTTGGGGTGGGGCTCGCTGCTATCATGGACAACGTTGAATTTCTACGAAGGAGCAGGGCATATGGCGATTCTTTTGGGATGCGATTCCATCAGCCTAGAGTTTCCCACCAAGCATATTTTCGATAGCGTGACGCTCGGCGTGGGCGAGGGCGACCGCATTGGCATTGTCGGTAAAAACGGCGACGGCAAGTCGACGCTGCTGAGTGTACTCGCCGGCACGCTGGAACCCGACGACGGCCGCGTGACGCACCGCCGCGGCACGACGATCGGTCTGCTCGGCCAAAAGGACAACCTGGTCGATACCGACACCGTGCATCATGCCGTCGTGGGCGACGCGCCCGAGTATGAGTGGGCGTCGAGTCCGCGTACGCGCCAGATTCTGGCCGGCCTCATCAGCGATGTGCCCTGGGAAGGCACAGTGGGCGAGCTTTCGGGCGGCCAGCGCCGTCGCGTGGACCTCGCGCGCCTGCTGATCGGCGACTACGACGTGCTCATGCTCGACGAGCCTACCAACCACCTGGACATGCGTACCATCAACTGGCTTGCACGCCATCTTAAGGCCCGCTGGCAGCGCGGTCAGGGCGCGATGCTCGTGGTCACGCACGACCGCTGGTTCTTGGACGAGGTCTGCACCAGCATGTGGGAGGTCCACGACGGCCAGGTCGATCCCTTTGAGGGCGGCTACTCGGCATACATCCTGCAGCGCGTGGAGCGCGACCGCATGGCCGCTGTCACCGAGGAGCGCCGCCGCAACATGGCGCGCAAGGAGCTCGCGTGGCTGAGCCGCGGCGCCCAAGCCCGTTCCACCAAGCCCAAGTTTCGCGTTGAGGCTGCTCGCGAGCTGATCGCCGACGTGCCGCCCGTGCGTGACGAGCTGGAGCTCAAGCGCCTGGCCGTGAGCCGCCTGGGCAAGCAGGTTATCGATGTGGTCGACGTGGACGCCGGCTATGCGGATGCCGACGGCGCGCCCAAGCAGGTGCTCTCCGACGTGACCTGGCTCATTGGTGCGGGCGATCGCTATGGTCTTTTGGGCGAGAACGGCGCCGGCAAGTCCACACTGCTTGACGTGATTCAGGGCAAGATCGCGCCCCTGCGCGGCCGCGTGAAGATTGGCCAGACGGTGCGTTTTGGCGTGCTATCGCAGCAGCTCGAGGAGCTCGAGCCCTACATGGGCGACACGATCCGCGAGGTGCTCAGCAACTATAAGAAGTATTACGTCATCGACGGCAAGGAGACTTCGCCCGAGAAGCTCTGCGAGCGTCTGGGCTTTACGACGCAGCAGCTCTGGAGCCGCATCGGCGATCTTTCGGGCGGCCAGCGCCGTCGCCTGTCGCTGCTGCTGACAATCCTGGACGAGCCCAACGTGCTCATCCTGGACGAGCCCGGCAACGACCTCGATACCGACATGCTGGCGATTGTCGAGGATCTGCTCGACGGCTGGCCTGGCACGCTGATCCTAGTGACGCACGACCGTTTCCTCATGGAGCGCGTGACCGACCAGCAGTGGGCGCTGCTCGACGGCCACCTGACGCATATGCCCGGCGGCGTGGATCAATACCTGCGCCTGTGCAACGCCACCGCCGAGGGCGAGCCCGTGGGTGCACCGAGCGCCAAGACCGGTACGTTCGACACCGGTGCCGCGGCAGCTGCGGCCGAAAAGCCCAAGACGAGCGGGCAGCCCAATGGCCTTTCCAACGCCGAGCGCCAGAAGCTCCGCCGCGAGGTGAGCTCGCTCGAGCGCAAGATGGAAACGCAGCGCGCTCGCGTGGAGGAGGCCGAGGCCGCCATGGCCCAGGTCGATCCCACCAACTACACGGCGCTGGGCGAGCAGCAGGCAAAGATCGACGAGGCCCACGCCGCCATGGACGAGCTGGAGATGGCGTGGCTCGAGGCGAGCGAAAAGCTCGAGGGCGAGGAGTAGACGAGGATGATCGGGGCCGCGTTTTTCGATATCGACGGCACGCTGCTGAGCTTTAAGACCCACCGGATTCCGGCGTCGGCGCAGCAGGTGCTCGACAGCTTTCACGAGCAGGGGATTGCGTGCGTGATCGCTACGGGCCGTCCGACCTACCAGATGCCGGACTGGCTGTTCGACCTTGGCTGGGATGCGTACATTACGCTTTCGGGCCAGCATTGCTTTGATGCCAGTGGTGTTTACCGCAGCTGCCCGATCGATCCGGACGATGTTGCGGTGATCGTGGACCAGGTGGCTCAGGGGTGCTACGACTCGCTGTGCATGCAGGGCGAGAACTCGTTTGTGAACCGCCTGTCCGAGCGCGTGGTGACGGCAGGCAGCAACGCGGGAATCGTCTACCACGAGGAGCCGTTTGAGCACGCCTTCGATGCGCCGGTTTACCAGTTCTGCGCCTTTGTTGATCCGGCCGACGAGCATATCGTGACCGATGCGGTGTCGCATTCGCTCACGACGCGCTGGTGTGACCTGTTCTGCGATATTATTCCCGCTAACGGCGGCAAGGACCTGGGTGTTGCGGCGACGCTGAAGCGCCTGGGCATCGACGCGAGCGAGGCGATTGCCTTTGGCGACGGCGAGAACGACCTGTCGATGTTTTCCGCCGTGGGCACAAGCGTGGCCATGGGCAACGCGCAGGATACCGTGAAGGCCGCGGCGACCTACGTGACGACCGCCGTGGACGACGACGGCATCTACAACGCCGCCAAACACTTTGGCCTGCTGTAGCTGCGGATTCGGCATCTGGGGACGTTCCTTTTCTGCCGGCAGTTGGGGGACACTCCTTGCGGGGCGTGTCCCCGTTTTGTTTTCGTCCCGTGCGTTTTGTGAAACACGGTTAACTTTTTAAACAACGTAGTAAGACATGGGCAACTTTTGCGGTAAAGTAAATCAAGTAAAAGTATCCAAAGGCTAACTAGAAGCCATCGCGAAAGGCGGCCCATGGCCCTACGTGAATCTGGAGAAGACTATCTCGAATCTATTTATGTGCTCTCGGAGCGCCAGGGCGTCGTTCGCTCGATTGACGTTGCCGAATACCTGGGCGTAACCAAGGCGAGCGTCTCTAAAGCCATGGCGACGCTGGAGAACAACGGCTATGTCGAAATGGGTAAACGCGACGTTCATCTGACGGAGCGTGGCCTGGAGGTCGCTCGCCAAATGTGGGAGCGCCATTGCTTTTTTGTTGGGCTGCTCGAGGACGCAGGCGTTTCGGAAGAGGTTGCCTCGCAAGAGGGGTGTCACATGGAGCACTGCCTGAGCGAGGAAAGCTTTGAGAAGCTAAGGGCAATGCTGGGCCGGGACGGCACATCGGCCCCAACAATGACCGACTAACGTTCCCCCAGTAGCGCGCCGTTCGCGCAAAGCGCGAACCAGCGACCGGGACAGGAGGCCCTACCAACCAAGTCTAACTCAGCCAAGGAACCCCGCCAGCAAGCGATGCCCAAGAACCGTCAGCAACGTCACCGCAGGCCGGGGCCGGGCTTGGTTTTGAAAACATTCCGCAGACCAGAAGTGCCCCCGTTCGTAGCTCCGAAGGAGCAGAACGGGGGCACTTCATTGGTCGAGGACGTTTTCAAAACCAAGCCCGGCCCCGGCCGGAGGGACCACAGGCGCTACAGGTTCTTGACACCCATCGCGCGCATGGCGTTCAGGATGGCGATGATCGCCACGCCCACGTCGCCAAAGACGGCAAGCCACATGTTGGCGATGCCCAGCGCCGCAAGCACCAAAATCAGCAGCTTAATACCCAGTGCAAAGATGATGTTCTGCCAAACAATCGTCATGGTCTTGCGCGCCACGCGGATCGCGCGGGAAATGTTGGACGGTTTGTCGTCCATGAGCACCACGTCGGCGGCCTCAATCGCGGCGTCGGATCCCATGGCGCCCATGGCAATGCCCACATCGGCACGGGTGAGCACGGGCGCGTCGTTGATACCGTCGCCGACAAAGGCGAGCTTGCCCTTGCCGCTTTCGGCCGCGAGCAGCGCTTCAACACGCTCGACCTTGTCGCCCGGCAGCAGCTGCGCGTGGAACTCGTCGAGGCCGAGCTGCTTGGCCACCGCAGCGGCCACTTCCTCGCGGTCGCCCGTGAGCATAACGGTGCGCTTGACGCCGGCGGCGTGCAGGTCGCGAATCGTTTGCTCCGCATCGGCCTTGACGGTGTCTGCAATCACGATATGACCGGCGTACACGCCGTTCACGAGCACATGAAGGATCGTGCCGACAACCTCACAGTCCGGTGCTTCGACTCCGGCCGCGGCAAGCATCTTTGCATTGCCAACGGCGACGTGCTTACCGTCGATGGTTGCCGTCACGCCGTGGCCCGCGTCGTTGGCGGAGTCGCTAACGCGCTTGGGGTCGACCTCGCCCTGGAAGGCGGCGCGCACCGACTGCGCGATGGGATGGTCGGAGAACGACTCCGCAAGGGCCGCGACTTCGAGCAGCGACTGCTCGGTATAGCCAGCCTCGGGGTGCACCGCGACCACCGAGAACGTGCCGTTGGTGAGGGTGCCCGTCTTGTCAAAGACGACGGTGTCCACATCGGCGAGCGTCTCGAGGTAGTTGGAACCCTTGATGAGAACGCCCAGCTTGGATGCGCCGCCGATGCCGCCAAAGAAGCTCAACGGTACGCTGATCACGAGGGCGCACGGGCAGCTGACGACGAGGAAGGTCAGACCGCGCAGGATCCAGTCGGACCAGGCACCGGTGATCAGGCCGCCGCCAAGTGCGAGCACCGCGGCCGCGCCGGTGACGGCGGGCGTGTAGACGCGGGCAAAGCGCGTGATGAAGTTCTCGGTGCGCGCCTTCTTTTCGCTGGCGTTTTCCACGAGTTCCAGGACGCGCGCGACGGTGGACTCGCCAAAGGGCTTGGTGGTGCGCACGTGGATGAGGCCCGTCATGTTGATGCAGCCGCTGATGATATCGTCGCCGGACTTGGCGGGACGGGGGACCGATTCGCCAGTGAGGGCAGCGGTGTCGAGCTGCGTCTCGCCCTCGACGATGACGCCATCGATAGGCACGCGCTCGCCGGGCTTGACGACGATGACAGTGCCGACGGCGATGTCATCGGGGAAGACTTGCTCGAGCGTGCCGTCGGGCTGCTCGACGTTAGCGTAGTCGGGCGCGATGTCCATCATGGCACTGATCGACTTGCGGCTCTTGCCCACGGCGTATGCCTGGAACAGCTCGCCGACCTGGTAGAACAGCATGACGGCGGCGCCTTCGGCCATGTGCGGGTCGGTGTCGGGGAAGAGCACCATGGCAAACGCGCCGACGGTCGCGACTGCCATAAGGAAACTCTCGTCGAAGGCCTTGCCGCGGCGGATGTTATTGAATGCCTTTTGCAGTACGTCGTAGCCGGCAATCAAAAACGGCACGAGGAACAGCGCGAAGCTGGCGTAGATGTTGCCCGGGGTGCCGAATGCGGCGGTGAGGGTGCCGAGTTCATCGAGGGCGTACACCACGGCAAAAATGCCCAGTGCTGCCAGGATGCGGTTGCGCTTATGCTCAAGGGACTCTTTCTTCTTGCGCTTCTTCTTTTTCTTTTTGGGATCGGCGGCTGTCATGATTCAAACCTCTCATTTGAGTGTATGAACACTCGCTCATATAATTTCGCGAGCAAAGGCCGCGGCAAGCGCGGCCTCGCAGGTCAACGTATGCGCGGGTTAGAGAATGATCTCGCAGTCCGGCTCGGCGTCGGCCGTAAACTCTACAACGCGGTCCAGGACCTCGTCGAACTTGGCGTCGTCGGCCTCGAGCGTCAGCTTTTGGGTCATAAAGTTGACCGAAACGGACTTGACGCCCTCGAGCTTGGCCAGCTCGTCCTGAAGCTCGCGCGCGCAGTTGGCGCAATCGATCTCGTCGAGTTTAAACTGCTTTTTCATGGTGGGTTCCTTTCCCTGTTTTGCGGCTTGGGTGCAGGCCACGCTGGTACCGTGGTTGGTTGCTATTCGCAGATATGGCTCATGCCCTGGTTGAGCATGGTATAGACGTGATCGTCGGCAAGTGAGTAGAGGATGTTGCGGCCGTCGCGGCGGAACTTGACCAGGTGCGACTGCTTAAGCGTGCGAAGCTGGTGCGATACTGCCGACTGCGAGGTTGCGGTCGCCTCGGCGATGTCGGCCACGCACAGCTCGCGGCCCATGAGGGCATAGAGAATCTTGATGCGCGTGGTATCGCTGAAGACTTTGAACAGGTCGGCGAGGTCGTAGAGAAGTTCCTCGTCGGGAAGGTCCTCGGGCGAGCAGGTAGTGGGGATCGAGGGTTCGGTGGCCTCGATGTCGGGTTTCGTTTCATCAACGCGGATGCTCATTGCAATATCCTTTCATATGAACATGCGCTCATATAACTTATTTCCGATTATATGAGCGCATGTTCATATGTCAATGACGTTCAGGTAATTCGTCGCACAAAATGATGGGGAATAGTGGACGAGATTCCGGACTGAGCGGTTTTGATAGCCGATGCCGGGGTGGGTGCCCCCGCGCCGTGCAAAAATTGGAGTATTCTGCAACTATAGGGGGTCCGTTAATCTATTCCAGGCCAAATAAAGCCGCTCAAGAGTTATCCAAGGGCGGTAAACAGACAAGGTCTTCCTCAAATGTTGCCTAACGTTCCCGTTCGATAGCGTTTTTGTTTCTCATTTGGATTAACTTGTGGGTGCTGGAGGGCCGACCCTGCTGAATACTCGCAATTTTGCACATCGCTAGGGTACCCACCTTGTTAGCCGGTCTAGCTTCCGGCCCCGAAGATTCTGCCCTCGGGCGCGAGGCTGCTTATTTGGGCAAATGATGGGCTGTCGGATTCGACAGTCTGCATGTCATCGATTGCCGGAACTTCATTTATTGTCGGGTCATCCAGCGTGATACCTTCGAGTGTTGCTTTTTCGAGGTCGATTCGTTGACGATCTTCGGAATCCTGGCGAAGCTGCTTCTGAATTCGCTTTTTCTTTTCTATAAACCTTCTGAGCACAAACTGTCTCAGGTCCTCCTGCATGATTTGAAAGTCTTTTGGCAGACGCGAGGGGCGTATGCCCTCTTTCCGTTGGATCGCCTCCATGACCCTAACGAAAGCGCTGGCATGCATAAAGGAATAACGACTGACGGTGATGATTCCGTATCCCATGGACGCAAGCGCATTCTTGCGCTCCTCATCGATGGCGCGGTCTTCTTCCGCGTCATGATAAAACCCGTTGTACTCAATGTCTGTGCGAGATTTTTTTAGATACGCATCCATAAAGAACTTATTGCGTCTCGTGAGATTCTTTGCGGCGGCGGTGACCTGCACCTCGTAATCGGTCTCAATTCCCTTAATACCAAGCCCTCCTTCGCTTTTAGGCAGCGTTAGCATCATGACAAAGGCCGTTTCCATAGGAGACCGGCATCCGTCGCGCACACATTGGATCGCCTTTCGGGCAAGGGCCAGACCGTCGCATCTGGTAATGGAATTAAAGAACTGTTTTAACCTTTCGGTCGAGGTGAGCGCGAAACGCTCGTTATACGAGGTGGAAGAGCCGGTTCCAAGGGAGTAAGCGCCGCACAATTCAAAGTAGTACTCCACCAGTTCGCGAAAAGGGAGATAGGTGGCGGCCTGAAGTGCGCAAAGCTCAACGCCAACAATGAAGATGCCATCTTTGAGCTCTATAAAGCGTGAGTTCGAGAATCGTTTTGACGAAACGTGGCATTGACAGTTCATTGCATAGCGCGCATTCCTGCGATCAAACACCATTACCTCGAGGCAATCATTTGCGTCAAGGGAAACATCGTGTTTGGTGAGCCATTCTGCGGCTGCGTCAAGGAGCGTTCCGGTGGGACATGATCCGTAAATCGCGGCAGGGTTACAGGGCTCGGTGTCTTTCGCAGACGCCGAATGCGCGGCCTGGTAGACCGCTTTTGCAGTGGTATGTGACAATACGATACTCATGGTATATATCGTGTCAGCTAATGCTGTGTTGATGGCGCTGAGTGGGAAAGTCGTTTTAGGGGCCTAACCAAATGCTGTCCAAAAGCTTGACGCAATTATGGGTTGGCACGCCTAAAATCAATGTTCTCGCAGCTTAGCTATGGCATATAAATACTCAATTGCTGCACATTTGATATCGATGCATCATCATCCGACAACGAATTACGTGTCGGGAATTGGCCGAAATCGTTCAAAATGAGGGTTCAGAATTTGTGATGGCAGATCTATCTGTGGAACGTAGGGCGGCCCCGCTGCGGTGTTTCCCGCTGCGAGGCCGCTCGTGAGCAAGCAGCGTTTGTCGCAGGCGTTGCTATTTCGCGAAGAGGTTCTTGAGGTTGAACTCGGCCTGTACCGTGCGGAGCATGAGGTCGGTGTCGTCCAGGCCCAGGTGCTGTTCGTTGGCGTCGGCGGCGAGGGTTCCACGGCGGCGCGCCCAGTTCTCGAGCGCGGCTGGGGCGGACTCGCGGGGGAGCGAGCGCACGTCGGCGTCCAGGCTGCGGCAGATCTGGCGTGAGTCGATGACGATGATCTTACCCGCGCGGCGTGCCTCGGCGTAACCGTCCAGGTGAATCTTGAACCAGCTGTCCTCAAAGGCGGCGTTATGCGCCATGTACGGGTACTTCTTCATAAGCTTGAGCAGCTGCTTCTGCAGTTCTTTGTTCTCGCGGAACGGCTTTTTGCCGTCGATGTCGTCCCAGGTGATGTGGTGGATATTCGACAGCGGTACATCCTCGCCGCGGTAGATGTCGGGCAGGCCACAGTAGTGCGCCTCGGCGTCGTGCGGGACGGCGTCGCTGGTGAGCTCCATGATTTCCCAGCCCACATTGATGATATAACCGCGCTCGGGTGCACGGCCGGTGGTCTCGATGTCGATACCGAGCACGGTGCCCTGGATGGGCTTGCGGGCGTAGGCCACGCCGAGCGCGTCGCGGTCACCGCGGATCTCGCGCATAACGGACGCGGCGGTGCGCTTTTGCATCTTGCCGATGGCGGCGCAGGTGTCGGCGTCGGACAGGCCGCGCGAGAGCGTCGCGGGCGTCACATTGCGCAGGCGTGCCTCGCCAATCTGGTCGCAAAGGTCGCGGTTGCGGTCGGCCAGGTCGCGCACGGTGGCAAAGTCGAAGCCGGGGTCGTCCTCGGCAGTAAAATACTCGGTCTCGAGCACCTTGAGGGCCTCTTCGCCCTTCTGGCGTTCGGACTCCATGGCACCGTGGTCGCCATAGATAAACATGGGAATAAACGGCTGGCGTTCGTATTCGAGTGCTTGCGAAACGTTCATAGGCTGCTCCTTGGACGGGCCGCGTCGCGCGGCTCGGGGTTACTGAGTTGTGGCGAGATGATAGTTTACCATGGGCAACTATTGGCACCGCGCCCGGGACAACTACAATACCCTAGTTGACCGCTAGGACTTTTACAATGCTGCCGAAAGACACGAAAGGTTCCATCCGTCATGGATTTGCTGATTGATATTTTGCTCGACGCCGGCAAGGACACGCTGTCGCTGGTGCCATTTTTGTTGGTGACGTATCTGGCCCTCGAGACCCTGGAGCACGTCGCGGGTGACAGCGTTAACGGCGCCATCAAGCGCGCTGGTGCCGCGGGCCCCGTGGTTGGCTCGTTACTGGGCATGGTGCCGCAGTGTGGCTTTTCGGCAATGGCGGCCACGCTGTACGCCGGTCGTGTCGTGACCTTGGGCACGTTGGTGGCGGTGTTCCTTTCGACCTCCGATGAGATGCTGCCGCTGTTGCTCGCCCAGCAGGTGCCCTTGCAGACCATGGCGATGCTTTTGGCTTCGAAGGCACTGATCGCGCTGGTTACGGGCTTTATCGTGGACGCCGCCATTCGCGGCCTGCGTCGTAACGCTCGCGCGCATGCGGCGATTCGCCGTACCGTGCTGGGAATCGCGGCCAACCCGGCCCACGTGAACTGCGCGCACGACGACCACACTGGCGGTGACATCATCGACGAGGTGGCCGAGGCGGGCGTGAGCGCCGACCACATCCACGAGTTATGCGAGCGCGACCATTGCGGTTGCGATGATGATGAAGATGAACATGAGCGCGACCACGGACACAGCCATGATCACGGTCACACGGGCGAGCATGAGCACCACCACGGCCACAGCCACGACCACTCCTACGAGGGCGCGCCCGTTCTGTCGATTATCCGCAGTGCGATCTCGCACACCATACAGGTATCGGTGTTCATTTTCCTGGTGACGCTGATTCTGGTCGCCGTGCTCGAGACCTTTGGCGAATCCGCAATCGAGCAGTTCCTGCGCGGCAACGAGACGCTCGCTGTCCTGGGTTCGGCGCTTGTCGGGCTGATTCCCAATTGCTCGGCCAGCGTGGTCATCACGCAGCTGTACCTGGAGGGCGCGCTACAGCTGGCGCCGATGCTCGCCGGTACGCTCATTTCCGCCGGCGTGGGCTACCTGGTCCTGTTCCGCACCAACCGCAGCGCTCGCGAAAACGCCGTGTTCCTGGTCATGATGTACGTTATCGGCGCCGGCTGGGGCCTCATCCTATCCGCCTTCGGCCTCTAAGTAAGCCTAACAAAACGGGCTTCAAAATAGCCAGCTTGGCGCCTATACAATGCGGCGACGCATGGCATTTTGAAGCCCGTTTTTTGTTGAGTCATGGATTCCGAGCGCTCATACCGCCCAAAACAAAAAGGCAGATTTCCGGGCATATCCCAAAAATCTACCTTGGTTGGCGCAGCAGCTCGGTGAGGTTGCGCTTAAAGCGAGCGCGGTCTTCGCTGGTGAAAGCTGCCGGTCCGCGGGTGCGACCGCCGGCGCGACGCACCTTCTTTTCCTCGTGACGAATAAACAGCTGCATGTCGATGGTCGCCTTATCGTAGACGCGCCCGCGCACGCCGATGGCGGCGGCATCGCGGCCGAGCACCATGCTCGCCAGGCCAATGTCCTGCGTCACGACCACGTCGCCCGCCTGCAGACGTTCGACAATGGCAAAGTCGGCACTATCGGCGCCCACGCTCACATCGAGCGTGGTGACCCAAAAGTCGCGTCGCGCGTGCTCGGCATCGCGCGGATCGTCGCGGCGAATGTGGCGTTCCAGGTTTTGCGTGCTGTTGCCGGCGATGACCACGGCAACGCCCGCCCGCCGCGCGCAGTCGATTGACTCGCGCGTAACCGGGCAGGCGTCGGCATCAATAAAGAGCGTTCTTGGCATCTAGTGCACCAGTTTGCCAAACTGAATGGCGCGGACAATGAGCGTCACGCCAAACACCAGGAGCGCGGCGCCGCTAAAGATGACGAGCATCTTTGCCGACCACAGCGGATAGATAAACACGAACATGCCGGCGATGATGGAGAGCGCGCCGCTCAGGATGGCGAGGGCGCGGTTAGACGAAAGCTCGGACTCCAGAATGGACATGACACCTTCGACGATCCAGCCAAAGCCGGCCACGACCACCACGAGCGTGGTGAGCGTTGCGGTTGAGAAGGCCTGATTGCGCAGGATTATGACGCCGCCCAGAATGATGAGCAGGTTGGAGATGATGCTCGTCACGCGCCAACCGGCGGGCAGCAACGGCTCAAAAATGGCGGTGAACAGCCTAATGGCTGCCGTGATTATAAAGTAGACGCCCAGGACAGTCGTCAGGAAGATGAGGGACTTGGCGGGCGCAAACAGCAGCGCGATGCCGGCGATGAGCGCGATGACGCCCGTGATGGCGTAGATCCAACGGACGGCCTTGATTGCCTTGCCTGCCATGCTTTTCTCGTCAAATCCAAACGCGCTCGATTGCTTGTCATCGTTCTTAAAGATGCCCATGATGTCTCCTTTCGTGCGGCGTAAGCCGTAGCTCTTGCAACCAGTATCGCCCAAGGGCGCTGTCGCGTGGGGCGGAAAGGGCGAATGGGAGCCTCACCTTCCCGAATTGTTATCTTTGTTCCCGTTTGGATGCGGGATATTCAACAGGTGTAGAACATTGCAGCTCTGTTCGTTATTGCCTACGTTTTAGGTTAGATTTTCTAAAGGACAATTGGCTTTTATTGGGGGGTCCTATGAACGAAGCAGTTCCCGTGGTGCCGTCGAGCTCCGAGTCGATGGCAAAGCAGGGTTGCGAAAAGCTTGGCCTGGACACGTTTGACGCGCTGGTCCGCTGCGCCCGCACGTGCCGCCGATTTGACGAGTCCATGCGCGTACCGCGCGAGTTTTTGCTCGAGCTGGCGGAGCTTGCGCATCTGGCCCCTTGCGGCGCCAATGCTCAGCGCCTGCGTTTTCATGTGGTGAGCGGTGCCGAGGACTGCGCGCGCGTATTTGATGAGCTCGCGTGGGCCGGTGCTCTCAAGGACTGGCCGGGTCCCGATGAGGGCGAGCGCCCGACCGGCTACATCGCGATTCTTGCCGAGCGCGCTGTTCCGGGTAAGCCCGCCGCGCCCATCACCGAGGTCGACACGGGCATTGCCGCCCAGACGATGATGCTCGCCGCTCGCAGCGCCACGCCCGAGGTGGCGGCATGCATGTTCAAGGCCTTTACGCCCCGTGCAATCGACGCCATGGGGCTCGATAACGACAAATACGAGCTCAAGCTGATCATGGCGTTTGGCGTGCCAGCCGAGACGCAGGTGATCGATGCGATCGACTCCAACCCGGATGGCTCTATCAATTACTGGCGCGATGAGGCGCAGATGCATCACGTGCCCAAGCGTCCGCTTGCCGACGTGCTGCTGTAGTTGCACGTCGTTGCGGCGCGATCCGGCGGCAAAACCACCACAAAGGTGCCCGTCTCCTTCGTGGTGATGCGAGGGGAGGGCTTGTGGCCGATCTGTATTTGGTGCGGCATGGGCAGACCGAGCTCAATGTGAAGAACATTTTGCAGGGCTGGCACGATTCGCCGCTTACGGCGCGCGGGCGCGAGCAAGCGCTGGCGACGCGTGCGGCGTTCGAGGACCGCGGCGTGACCTTTGACCATGTGTATTCGTCTCCGTTGGGGCGGGCGCGGTGTACGGCCGAGCTGATCGTTGGCGAGGGCCGTTCCATAGAACTGGTCGATGAACTGCGCGAGTGGCATTTGGGTTCGTTGGAGGGCACATCAAACCGTGAGATGCCGGCGCAACCCTGGGGCGATTATCCGGTTGCCTTTGGTGGCGAGTCGGAAAGTGAGCTTCGCGCACGTATGGTCGCGGCACTGTCCCGCATCATGGCCCGGCCCCGGCACGACTGCGTGCTGGCGGTCTCCCACGGCTCAGCCTGCCAGGAGTTTCTTAGATGCGTGACTGGCGGGGGAGAGCAACCCGGCAACGGTGCCGTGCTTCATTTTGGCTATTTCGACGGGGCGTTTTCGCTCTTGGATTGGTAACAAACGAAAGGACCCCCTATGAATAAAGACCTGTATCTGGTCCGTCATGGACAGACGATATTTAACCTCAAGCGCATTATTCAGGGCTGGAGTGACTCGCCGCTTACGCAGCTGGGATGCGACCAGGCGGCGCGTGCCGGCATGTTCTTGCGTGCGCGCGGCATTGAGCCCGACCACGCCTACACCTCTACGTTGCACCGCACCGAACAGACCATCGCCAACCTATGGCCGGCCATGACGTACGAGCGCCTGGACGGTCTGCGCGAGTGGTTCTTTGGCGACTTTGAGGCCGAGCGCGTGATGCTTATGCCCGAGCGCCCGTGGCGCGATTTCTATCGTCAGTTTGGCGGCGAGGGCCAGATGCAGGTGCGCGAGCGCATGGTGGCGACGCTGACCGATCTTATGCGACGCCCGGACCATACGTGCGTGCTCGCGGTGAGCCACGGGTCGGCCATCAAGGAATTCTTGGACTACACGAGGGGCACGGAGGCCGACGAGTGCGAGCGCGTGCCGGGCAACTGCTCAGTGCTGCATTTTGCGTTTGACGATGCAGCCGATACGTTTGACCTGGTCGAAGTCTTTACGCAGGAAGATTATGCGCGCGAGCTGGGGCTTGAACCGCTTGTAGCGGCAGCAGGCCCGCAGCGCGGGTAGCTTGGGCGTGGCGATGCGGATCGCCGACATCATTGCTCTATGTGAAAGGGGCGGGGATGCATGTACCTGTTGCATCTCCGCCCCCTGTTTGTTGAGCTGTCGATTTTTGTACTGGGCGGTCTGGTCTTGCTAGAACCGCGCGATTTGGTGAGTGAGCAAGCCCGTCGGAACCTGCGGCGCGCCGCCGGCGACCTGCGCGGTGGGGAATAACGCGGCAACGGTAAAGTTGAATGGCTCCTTGCCGGTGTACGTTCCGGCGGCACGGGCCTCATCGGCCAGCAGCTGCGACGCCCCGGTCAGAGCGGCGGCGTAGGCGGGGTCGTTTGCCAGCGCCGGCTCCGGTGCCTGGTCGAGCATGGCTCGGATGGCGGCAACGGCGTCCTCGCGCTTGACCTCCCACACACGATGTGTAATGCCGGCGGGGTCGGTGACGGCATAGAGCGAAGCGCCCTCTTTGGCGGCGCCGAGGATGATATCCATGACGGGCGAGGCCTCGTAGGCGAGCGACACGGGACGAGGCTGTACCTTGAGGTCGGCGATCGCGTGCGCAGCGGCGGCCACGTCAGCGCTGACATCGCCCTTGCCGCCCGCAAGTACACTCATCGGGCAAATCGCCACGACACCCGTCACGCGACCCGGCTCTCCCGAGCATTCGTACACGTAATACGCCGCGCCTGGATCCTTGAGCATTAGGCTGTCGGCGATGGCGCCACGCAGGGCATCGTTGCCGCTCAGGATACCGCCCATCGCAGGCAACGCTTCGAGCACGCGGTCCTGAGCCGGTCGGATGCAGGGAAACGGAAGTGCTTTCATGGGCGGTCCTAACGTGTGAGTCGGTTTGTTCGCGGCTTATTATGCCCCAACTTGGCTGCTCGCGTCCCAGAGCACGTTATCGGCGAGCGCGATTAGCACCTGCTGACAACGAACGATATCGGCGTGGGGCGCATATTCGTTGGGCTTGTGCGCGAGCGCGAGCGACCCGGGACCGTAGCTCATGCAATTGCGGTTACCTGTCTTGCCGGCAATGACGGCGGTGTCGGTGTAGCCGGTAAAGAAGCCGACGGTCGTGTCCGCGTCCGTCACGTCATCGGCGGCACGCTTGAGCGCTGCTAGAAGGGGAGAGTTCGGGTCGCGCTCGATGGCGGGGCGGTCGCCCGTCACGGTGTAGCTGCCATGGCAACCGGGAACGGCGGCTTCGGCGACGGCGATGGCATGCTCGACCATATTGATTGCGGCGGCCGTATCGGTCGGCGGGGTCAGGCGCATGTCGACCCAGACTTTGGCGCGGTCGGGTACGACGTAGGGGCGATATCCGCCCTCGATTTGGCCAAACGTGATGGTCGAAGGCCCCAGCTCATCGTGCGCGGGCAGCGCCGCAAACGCGCGACGAAGCGAACACACGACCTCGGCCATGGCGGCGACGGCATCCGCGCCCTTCCACGGCTGGCTCGCATGCGCCGTTACGCCAGCCATTTCAAACTCGAACCACGTGCGCCCCTTGTGCGCCACCTGGATCTGTCCGTCGGTGGGCTCGGTGTCCAGCACCCATTCGCGCGAGCTGACCCAGCCGGCATCGATTGCGGCCTCTGAGCCGCGCATGAAGTCTTCCTCGTCGACCGAGCAGATGAGCGAAAAGCCGCGGCGTGGCAGCGCGCCATCCGCCGCCACGCGCTCGAGCGTATGGACCAGTGCGGCAATGGCGCAGGCCAGGCCACCCTTCATATCGCAGGCACCGCGGCCATAGAGTTTATCGTCGCGCACAACCGCCCCAAGCGGCGTAATGTCCGCGTCCCAGCCGTCGCCCAAGGTGACTGTGTCCATGTGGCAGATATAGACCAGCTGCGGCTCGTCGCTTTGGCCCGGCACGGTGACTTTAAGGTTGCGGCGCCCGGGCAGCACTTCGAGCTCCTCAATCTGCACGGCATCGAGCGCAGAACTATCAAGTTGTGCCAGCTGCTGCTCAATGAGCCTCTTAATGAAGCGCTCAATTTCATCCTCATACGCGCCCGGGTCTGAGCTGTCGATCCGCACAAGCTCCTGCGCAAGCCGCCAGGCAAAGTCCTCATCAACCATATGCAACCTCACAATCAGTTTGCTTTCCAAACCGATTGTAAGCCTCCTGAGAGATCCGCGACGTGGGCGTGGCAGTATTTACCGTTCGCAGGCCGAGCCAGCGCGTTTGCCGTCCGAGCGGGTTCACAAGCGACGCAGCGGGTACGTACCCTTCATGGACGACATGCTGTGCGACATATCTGCCTTTCGGTATCACCGGATACCTCCACAGGTCTTGGCGATAATGCCGGACCTGCCCGATTCTGTAGACGATCCGCGCAGGGAGCATCTTTGTGAGCACCCGCTCGTCAAGCATTTCCTGGGCACCCCGTTACACGTGTTGGCGCAGGGCGGCTGCGGGCGTAAGGGCGATCGCATTGTCAGGCATGTTTGGAACGGGGAGAGGCCGTTTGATTCCGTGCGGCAGACAGAGTTTGGCCTCGATGTCGCGTCCCCACTCTTTACCCTGCTGTCCCTGGCTTCCTCGGTCTCAAACGAGCGTCTGATTATGTGCATGTATGAGATGTGCGGCACCTTTGCCGTGTGCAAGATTGCGCCTCAGGTAAAGTCGGCACTTGTGCAGGCATATGGGGGCCGGTGGGGTGACGCACGGTTGGGCTGGGAAAACGTAAAGGATGTCTCGGGGAGTCCAACGGACTTGTGGAAACGACCGCCCTTGATCGAGCTCTCTGAGCTTGCAGAGTACGTCGATAAGATCCGGGGGCTCCGCGGCGCTAAATCGTTCATACGAGCCGCGAAATGCATTACGGGGGTGGTGGCATCGCCGCTCGAGGTCCAGGCATCGATGCTGTTTGGCCTTACGAGGTTGCGCGGCGGCGAAGGGCTGCGCCTTACCAATAACGTTGAGATTCGTATGACGCGCAGTGCCCGCCTGATTTCGGGGCTTGATAGGCGCTATGCCGATATTTTGCTGGCAAATAAGGACGGTAGTCGAGAGTGTCTGGTTGAATGCCAAGGTAAAGCCATTCATGGATCCATAGAATCCAAGATTTCGGACTCCGACCGAACGACGGCGCTGCAAGCGATGGGATATCCCGTCGTTTTGATGACCTATGGTCAGCTGGCCGACTCCGATGCCTTCCGCGTGGTGATGGAGCTCATCATGTCCTATCTCGATGTGCCGCTGAAAGACAAGACACCGCGGCAGCAGGAGCTCGAACGGCGGCTTCGTGAGGAGATTTTTATCAATTGGGCGGAAATGTAGTCGCGCGGGTGGAAAACGGTCGCGTGAACTAGAGTTTTGGGCGCGAAAAAGGCTTCAGTTTCGCCTTGGAAGGGCTTTAAAAATACTATCCAAAACAAGTTGTTTCGGAAAATCGACAGTCAACTTGAATGTGATATAGAGATCGATTTTTACCTACTAAAGCCCCTGATAAAGCTGTTTATCAAAGCAGGTGTGCTCAGTGATTTGGGTGGGACTGTCTATTATCCGAAAAAACTTATTATGGATAGCATTTTCAAAACCAGCCGGAGCAACGAAATCGGCCCCCGTTTCGTTAAAACGGGGGCCGAATGGGCTTCATGGACTGCCTCGCAGGCTTGGCGCCGGCGCTATTTGATCACGCGCACGCGATACATCGACGGAATCTGCTTGAGCGCCTCGATGGTGCTGCTGTCCAGGTGCTCGTCGGTGTCGAACATGGTGTAGGCGTTTTCGCCAGCGGACTCGTTGGTCATACGCTGCACGTTGGCATTGTCCTTGGCCAGGATTGCCGTGATCTGGCCGATCATGTTAGGCACGTTGGCGTGCAGGCAGGCGATGCGGCTTGCGGCGCGCGCCTTGCCCATGCTGCAAGCGGGGTAGTTGACGCTGTGCGCGATGTTGCCGTTCTCCAGGTAATCCTTGAGCTCGCTGATGGCCATATCAGCACAGTTGGCCTCGGCCTCGCCAGTGCCGGCGCCCGAGTGCGTGGTGATAAACGTGTTGGGCATCTTGACGGTCTTGGGCGTGGCAAAGTCGCAGCTAAACCAGCTCAGCTTGCCCTCGCGCAGGGCAGCGTCGACGGCGTCCTCGTCAATGATGGTTTCGCGCGCGTAGTTGATGAGCACGGCGCCCGGGGCCAGCAGGTTAATCTGCTCGGTGCTGATCATGCCGATGGTGTCGGCCTTGCTGGGCACGTGCACGGTGAGGTAGTCGCAGCCGCGGCAGAGGTCCTCGAGCGTGCCCACACGCTGCACTTCGCGGCTCAGCACCCACGCGTGTTCGACGGAAATGAACGGATCGTAGCCGTAGACATCCATGCCCAGATCGACGCAGGCGTTGGCGACCTTGGAGCCCACGTTGCCCAGACCGATGATGCCGATGCGCTTGCCCTTGAGCTCGCGGCCCACAAAGGCCTTCTTGGCTTTCTCGGCATCGACCTGGATTTCGGGGTCGTCGGCGTTGTCGCGCACCCAGTTCATCGATTGCACTACGCCGCGGCTCGAAAGCACCAGCATGCCCAGGACAAGCTCCTTGACGGCGTTGCTGTTGGCGCCGGGGGAGTTAAAGACGACGACGCCCTTCTTGGCGTACTCCTCGATGGGGATGTTGTTGACGCCGGCGCCGCAGCGGGCGATGGCACGGATGCCTTCGGGCAGCTCGTAGCCATGCAGGTCGGTGGAGCGCATCAGGATGGCGTCGGCCTCCTCGGCGGTGCCCACAAACTCGTAGCCCTCGCCAAATTCGACCTTGCCGTCTTTAGTGATGTCGTCGATGGTCTTAATCTTACGCATGGAAAAACTCCTTAGCAGGTTTGTCTAAAACAGGTGGTTTGAAGTGGCTGATCGGCCCGCGGGTTGCGGGCTAGTTAGATCGCGGGCTCAAACTCTGCTGTGCTTCGAAGTCCTTCATGTATGTGGCCAGCGCCTGCACGTCCTCCATGGTGACGGCGTTGTACACGCTGGCGCGCATGCCGCCGACGAGGCGATGGCCCTTGACGTTTTGGATCTGGTGCTCTGCCGCGCCCGCAACAAAGGCGGAGTCGAGCTCGGCATCGCCGGTACGGAACGTGACGTTGGCGATGGAGCGACTGTCTGTCTGCGCGGTGCCGTGGAATAGTTTGCTGTTCTCGAGCAGGTCGTAGAGCAGGTTGGCCTTGGCCCAGTTGCGCTCGGCCATAGCGACAAGTCCGCCGGTCTGCTCAACCCAACGGAACACCTTACCGCACGCGTAGATGCCAAAGGTGTTGGGCGTGTTGAGCATGGAGCCCTTGGCGGCCTGGGTCTTAAGGTCCATGTACTGCGGAGTCTGCGCAAAGGCCGGACCGTCGGCGATCAGGTCGTCGCGCACGATAACCACGGTGACGCCCGCGGCGCCGGCGTTTTTCTGCGCGCCGGCGTAGATGAGTCCGTAGCGCTCAACGTCGAGCGGCTGCGACAAAAAGCAGCTCGAGACATCGGCGACCAGCGGCACGTCGCCGCAAGCGGGCAGCTCGTGGAACATGGTGCCAAAGATGGTGTTGTTCTGGCAGATGTAGACGTAGTCGAGCCCGTCGCCCGCGGCCTCGGCGGCAATGCGCGCGTTGATGTCGGCCATGTCGGGAATGCGGTCGAAATTGGTGTCCTCGGAGCTCGCGAGCAGCACGGCCTCGCCGTACTTGGCGGCCTCTTTGTACGCCTTGTTGGCAAAGTTGCCGGTCACGACGTAGCCGGCGCGGCCGCGGCGCATGAGGTTCATGGGGATGCCCGCAAACTGCAGCGTGGCGCCGCCCTGCAAAAACAGGAC
>JAIIUG010000155.1:0-2361 GCA_022739635.1 Collinsella sp.
TGCGAGAACGCCGCTCAGCACTGCAAGAAGCTCGCCAAGAAGTTCGCCGAGGACTTCAAGGACGACAAGATGATCTACTTCATGGCTTCCGGTGCCTCCGAGAAGATGGCTTATTCTCACGCAGCCTTCCTGTTCACCGAGATGCAGTGGATCGACGCCGCCGCCTACAACACCGGCGAGTACTTCCACGGCCCGTTCGAGGTTTCCACCGAGGGTAAGCCCTACGTCTTCTTCATGTCCGATGGCGCTACCCGTCCGATGGACGCCCGCGCCCTCACCTTCCTTGAGCGCATGGGCGCCAAGGTCGCTCTGATCGACTCCAAGGACTACGGCCTGGCTGACGCTGTGCCCGCGAGCGTCGTCACCTACTTCAACCCGCTGCTGCACCTCGCCGTTATGCGCGAGTACGGCAACCAGATCGCCGAGGCCCGTCAGCACCCGCTGACCATGCGTCGCTACATGTGGAAGCTTTCCTACTAATCACAAGTAAGTAGACCTTGCGGGTTGATTGAGAGGGGATGGGGTTTTCGCCCCATCCCCTTTTTTGCTCTGGGGAGGACGTGTTTGTCGCTCCGCAAAACCCTAGGTAAAACCTACCAAAATAAACCTGTCCCTTTTTGGCAGGTGGGAGGAGATGCGTATGATCAAGGCAGTGCTGTTTGATATGGATGGCGTGCTGGTCGATACCGAGTGGTTCTACAACCGTCGTCGCGTGGCGTTTATGGAGGAGAAGGGGTTCCACTTTGACGAGATCACCGATCTTTCGGGGTCTAACGAGCCCGCCATTTGGAAGGCGCTGGTGCCCGACGATATCGAGCTGCGTGAGCAGCTGCGCGTGGAGTACAAGCAGGTCTACAGCCCGGTCCACCCCGTTCCGTATGCCGAGCTGCTCAACGAGCAGACGGAGCCGGTGATGCGTGAGCTGCACGAGCGCGGCGTGAAGTGCGCCATCGCAAGCTCGTCCTATCGCGAGTTGATCGACGAGCTGGTGGAGGTTGCCGGCATCGCCGACGTGCTGGACTACACCATCAGCGGCCACGAGTGCAGCGCGTTTAAGCCCGACCCCGAGATCTACCTGCGCGCCATGGAGGCACTGGGGGTGGAGCCTGCCGAGTGCCTGGTTATCGAGGACTCGCCGATGGGCATCGAGGCCGGCAAGCGCTCCGGCGCCCGAGTCCTGGCGCTGCGTCCGCACGAGGGCGTCAACCTGGATCAGTCCGCCGCCGACGTTGTCATCGACAGCCTGACCGACATCCTACCTGCCATTTAGGGACAGGTTTATTTTGGCAGGTTTTATCTGAGCAAACGCCGAATTCGCCGTGAAGGGATTGCTCTCTTCACGGCGTTTTTCTTTTGAGCGGCCTCACGGTCCCCCTGATGGTTGTCGAGAGAGGGTGAATTGAGGCGCCCTCTGTCGCTCCATGTTACAATCGCCGACATGCCCCACAACTACATCTGCCTTCGAAGGGAGCCTACGTGGCGAACGCCATCGACCAGCTCACGGACCGCGTGCTCGTGCTCGGCCGCCTCACCATCGTCCGCCGCGCCATCACCGCCGTGGCGGTCACAATTTCCGCCGTTCTCCAGACATTCCTAATCCAGGCGTTCATTCAACCCGCCGACCTGCTTCCGAGCGGCCTCACCGGCGTCGCGGTCCTGCTCGATCGTGTTACCTCGCTGGGCGGCGTTCACATCGACATCTCGCTCGGCATGCTCGCGCTCAACATCCCCGTGGCGCTCCTGTGCTGGAGCGGCATTAGCAAGCGCTTCGTCATCTTCTCGATGATGCAGGTCATGCTCTCGTCGCTGTTCCTCAACGTCTTTCACTTCGCGCCGTTTTTGGGCGACAAGATCATGCTCATCATTTTTGGTGGCGTGGTCTCGGGTCTGGGCGCTGCCATCGCGCTTAAGTCCGGCGCATCCACCGGCGGCACCGACTTTATCGCGCTGTGGGTCTCCAACCACACGGGCAAGACCATCTGGGGCGTTATCTTTGGTTTCAACTGCTTTATCCTGGCGATCTTTGGCTTTATGTTTGGCTGGGACAACGCGGCGTACTCCATCGTGTTCCAGTTTATTTCGACCAAGACCATCGACAGTTTCTATCGTCGCTACGACCGCGTGACGCTGCAGATCACAACGCACAAGGCGGACGAGGTCATGACCGCCTATGTTGACCATTTTCAGCATGGCATTAGCTGTGCCGAGGTCATTGGCGGATACAGCCGCGAGAAGATGTACCTGCTGCATGCCGTTGTCTCGACCTACGAGAGCCAGGACATTATCAAGCTGGTGTGCGACATTGATCCCGGCGCCGTGATCAATGTGTTCCACACGCTCAACTTTGTGGGCGGCTGGTGG
>JAIIUG010000034.1:0-20816 GCA_022739635.1 Collinsella sp.
GCCTCAAAGTAGGTTGCGAGCGCATCGCCCATACCGGAAACCGTCAGGCGCACCGGGCTCGCCGCAATAACCGTCGTATCCATCAGGACAATGTTGGGGTTTGCCTTAAGGAAGAGATATTTATCGAACTGGCCATCGTCGGTGTAGAGCACCGAAAGCGCCGAACACGGGGCATCGGTCGAAGCAATGGTGGGGCAAATGATAACCGGGGACTCCAGGTAATAGGCGACGGCCTTCGCGGTGTCGAGGATCTTGCCGCCACCGACGCCGACGATGATGTCGCAACCGTTGTCGCGAGCGAGCGCAACCAGGCGATCAACCTCGCCCTTGGAGCACTCGCCGTTAAAGTCCTCAAACAGCAGCTCGGCCTTAGCCTCGGCAAAGCCGCCCTCGATCTTGGCACCGACGCGCTTCTTGCCCGAAGGCGTCACGATGACGAGGGCCTTAGCGCCGAGCGGCTCGACATAGGAGCCGAGCTTGGCGAGCTCGTCCGGACCCTGGATGTACTTGCTGGGGCTATTGAAAATTGCAGCCATAACTATCCCATTCTCTAAAAGAAAAAAGAAAGGGGCTCCGTACAGATACGTGCGGAGCCCCTCGTTACGATAACAAGAGTCGATTAGAAATCGATGTCGGTGTCGTAGTAGCAGGCCTTGAGGATCTTCTCGAAGTCAGCAGCCTTGGTCTCACGCGGGTTCTCGGGCGTGCAGGCGTCCTGCTCGGCGTTCGCGGCGATCTCGGGCAGCTTGGCGAGGAACTCCTCCTCGGAAACCATCTGCGGGTTCTCGGCGTCGACCTTCACGCCACCATTCGCGTAATCCTTGATGGACTGCGGAATGTTGAGCTGGTCGTTGAGGTCGCGGATCTTCTGGACGAGCGCAGCGATGAGCTCCTCGTTGGTCTCGCCGGGAAGGTGCAGGATCTCCTTGGCCACGTAAGCGTAACGCTCGGCAGCACGGGGATCCTTGGAGTTCCACTGGATGACCTTGCCCAGGTACATGGCGTTAGCAGCACCGTGGATGATGTGGCCGTTCTCGAAGGCAGCACCGGTCTTGTGAGCCATGGAGTGAACGATGCCCAGCAGGCCCGAGGAGAAGGCGATACCGGCGATGCACTGAGCCTCATGCATGTGCTGACGGGCCTCATGGTCGCCAGCATAGGACTTGGGCAGCCACTCGACGATCTCGCGGATGCCGTGCAGGGCGTTGGCGTCGGTGAACATAGAGGCGAAGGTGGAAACGTAGGCCTCCATGCAGTGGGTCAGAGCGTCCATGCCGGTGTGAGCGCACAGCTTGGCGGGCATGGTGTAGGTGAGCTCGGGGTCGACGATGGCGACATCAGGGGTGATGTTGAAGTCGGCCAGCGGGTACTTGATGCCCTTGGCGTAGTCGGTGATGACGGAGAAGGCAGTGACCTCGGTAGCGGTACCGGAGGTGGAGGAAATGGCGCAGAAATGAGCCTTCTGACGCAGCTCGGGGAAGCTGAACGGCTGGATGATGTTGTCGAAGGACTCCTCGGGATACTCGTAGAAGACCCACATGGCCTTAGCGGCATCGATGGGCGAGCCGCCGCCGATGGCGATAATCCAGTCGGGCTCGAACTCGCGCATGGCCTCGGCGCCCTTCATGACCGTCTCGATGGACGGATCGGACTCGACGCCCTCGAACAGCTTGACCTCGAAACCGCCTTCCTTAAGGTCGGCCTCAACGTCCTGCAAGAACCCGCCGCGGCGCATAGAGCTGCCGCCAGAAACGATGATGGCCTTCTTGCCCTTGAGGTTCTTCACCTCGTGGCGAGCGCCCTCACCAAAGTACAGATCGCGAGGATTGGTAAAACGTCCCATACTGTGCCTCCTAAACAAGCCCCTCTTAGACTTGCGTATATAACGGAGCACCCGATTGGCTCCGTTAGGACCGTTTGCGCGTTGCCGGCGACGACAATGCGCGATGTCTAAACGTCTCAACGCTCAGACAAACACTATTTTACCGTTCTGGTTGGTCAGTTATTCACCTAAAGCCAACAATGATGAAACGTTTTTTCTATTCCTGAAGACCCTTGTGGGGCATTCATACTCCCAAGCTGGGCAAACGTTTTATCAAGGTTGACCACATATCCCGGGCAGGACTGTGCCCCTCCAAAATGCGTCCCGTTCGCCGCCAAAAATCGACCGTTTGCGGCACCGTGATACCACTCGGTCGTCCAGGGTGCCGACATTTGTGCGACATCCGTCTTCGTGGTGCAAAGGTGCATGTCCAAGTGCAGCACCCCCGGTGTGCCACATGCGGGTAAACTAGAACCTTATATAGAGATATTTGAACCCTAACCGCAGCAAAGGAGGCCCCATGGCATTCGACCCCATTCAAGAGGATTGCCATCGCCTCGTTCTTGAGGCCTTGCGCCGCGACAATATCCCGCTCACCGACGGTGCCGCCGTAGAGCGCCTGATGGAACAATTCACCCGTAACCCCGCGCCGCTCATCGTGCACGACCGCGACCGCGCCGGGCACCTCATTGCCAAGGTGGTCGAGGCTGTCGACTACCGCATTCCCTTTATCCCCGACGACGCCCAGGCAGAGCAAGAAGAGACCGCTGCCGAGAACATGCTTCGCGAGGCAGCTGCGCTCGACCCGAGCAACTGGGATGCCCAGCGCATGCTGTGCGCTCTCACCGCCGAATCTAACGAGGAATACGTGCAGTATCTAGTGTCCAAGTGCGACGAGGTGGAGCACGATCTGGCGCTCAAGATTGCCTCGGCGCAGGACCCCTACGAGCGTGAGGCCGCAGGCGACCTGACCCGCCGTCCCTACCTGCGCTGGCTTGCCGCCTTGGCATCGCGCGCGCTCATTAGCGGCCGCTACCGCATGTCGCTGGATGCCGCGAATCGCAGCCTGGACTTTGCGCCCAACGACCCCGCCGGCGTCCGCCATACTGCGATGCTTGCCATGGCAAAGCTCGAATACCCTGCCGAGGAGCTCAAGCGTTTTCGCTCCGCCCACTCCGTGCCCTATCTTGCCAACACGCCGCTGCGCCGCCGTCCCAAGGACGCAGAGCGCGACCTGGACCCGTGGACGCTCATCGCGCTGATGAGCGCTGCCTGGCGCGAGCTGGACTACGAAGGCGCCGAGCACTACTTGCGCATCCTCGCACGCTCGTGCCCGCACGCGGCCGAAGCGCTCTACTTCCAAACCGAGTTTCCCGATGGCGTCTATGCCCGCGTCAACGTGGGCGTGGGCTCCACCGATGAGCTCGTCCTTGCCCTGTCCGAGGCGACGCCGGTACTGCAGGAGGGCCTAGGCGCGCCCGACAACGCCAGCTTTGCCGCCTGGGTCGCCACCAACGACATCGTGCGCTCCCAGATCGACGAACGAATCCTGCGCGCAGCCGAGCAGGGGCTTCCATTTAAGGGAGGAGACCTCTAATGGATCCGAGCGTCTACATCCCCGCCTACCTGGAGCGCACCTATCTGGCGTCGCACCCCGAGCTCACCGATGCAGCACGCGAGCTTGTCCATAACGACATTAGTGCGAATCCCCAAAAGTATGCGCAGTCCGAGCATGCTCAGGCGCTGCTGTCCTATGCCGGTGTTCATCGCCACCTGCTCGACGAGCTCCATCGCATCGAGGACATGGGCAGCGACGAGGAGTTTGAGCAGACGCGCAACCGCCTGTTCGACGATATGCGTGATGAACTGCTCAAGATCGTCCGCATCGATGCGCTGGCCGTCGATGCCCAGCTGCTCGCCATCATTTTGGCGGACACGCCCGTCGACGCCTGCCTGGGCGACCTGATGAAGCTCGAGACGAGCACGGCCGACTACCTGCAACAGAGCGTGCCCGGGTTTGATATGGAGGCCCCGCACTACTGGGCCAATAATGTTTTGGCCGACGGTGTCACCGCAGCGGACCTTACCGTGAGCGAGCCGGCCCTTATCGGGTGGCTCCACACGCTCGAGGCCATCTCGCAGCTGTGCATGGCGAGCGCCCGCTACCGTGCTGCCGCCAACTATGCTCGCCGCGTTCTTAAGGCGGAAGGCTATCCCACCCGAGCCGCCGGCACCGTGCTGCTCGCCCTCGCCCGCCTGGAAGACCAGGACGGCTTTTTTGCCCTGGCCCACCAGCTCGAGGAGCAGATGGGGGCAGACGCACTCGAAAACTCTCCTTGGTACCTGCTCGCCCGCACGATTCTGCTGTTCAAAACAAACAAGATGCGCCCGGCGACGCGCGCGCTGCGTGAGTTCGCTAACCGTTGCGAGGGTGGCGCGTTCTTCTTGCTGAACCCCATGTACCAGACGCCGTATCTTCCCTGCCGGCCCGAACCGCACGACCCCTGGGACCTTTCGCATCAGGCGGTTTGGGAAGCCGACGGCATCATCTCGGATACTCCCGACTTTGCCCCCTGGGCCAGCGCTTGCGAAGACGTATCGCAGCTTGCCCAGGAATTTGCGCGCCGTTACGGCTTTTAACGGCGCAAACGCCACGACCATGTCATTCACGTTAGGAACGGCTTCATGAACTTCCGCTCATCTCTCGCCAGTACCTCGAGCGATATCGCCCGCTGGGGGCTGCGCTCCGTCCTTAAACGCCAGGGCGGCGTACTCCCCGGCCGCATCGCCATGAAGATCGACCCCGAGCTGCTAAGCGACCTCGCGGGCCTTGTCGACCGCAGTGTGGTGATCACCGGTACTAATGGCAAGACCACCACATCCAACCTCATCGCCGACGCCGTTGCCGCCAGCGGCGCCACCGTGGTATGCAACCGCGCCGGAAACAACATGGAGCCGGGCGTGGTGGGCGCGTTGCTCGAGGCGCGCGGCAACCTTAAGCGAACCGCCAGCAGCAAGCGCGTAGGCGTCTTTGAGTGCGACGAGCTCTACACCGTACGCGTTCTGCCCAAGCTCAAGCCGACGTACTTTGTGCTGCTCAACCTGTTCCGTGACCAGCTAGACCGCTACGGCGAGATCGACCACACCCAGGATGTCATCGCCCACGCGCTGGAGCTTTCGCCGGCAACGACGCTCATTTACAACGCAGACGACCCGCTGTGTGCCGCGATCGCCGCGCGCGTTCCCAACGCAAGCATCGCCTTTGGCATCGACGGCGCCACGGGCACCGAGTCCGACCGCATTAGCGACTCGCGTTTTTGCTCACAGTGCAACGCGCCGTTGGAGTACGACTATGTGCAGTACGGACAGCTCGGCGCATACCATTGCCCCTCGTGCGGCTGGGCCCGCCCTGCGCTTGTCCGTCGCGTGACGGGCGTGGAGCTCGGCTGCGACGGCTACGGCTTTGACCTTGTCTTTGGACCCGATACCGACGCACCCGCAACGCACATCGCCACGCGCTACAACGGCCTGTACATGGTCTATAACGTTGCCGCCGCCTTCTTTGCGGCGCGCGAGCTGGGCGTGGACGCGGCACATCTGCAGCCCACGCTCGATGCCTACGTCCCCGCCGGCGGACGCATGGGCCGCTGGAACATTGCCAGCCGCACCGTCGAGGCAAACCTGGCCAAGAATCCCGTGGGCTTCGATCGTCAGATTCAGTCCATTAAAACGGCAGGCGGCAGGCTCTGTGCCTTCTTCCTCAACGACAACGACGCCGACGGCCACGATGTATCGTGGATCTACGACGTCGACTTTGAGCGCATCGCCGACACAACGGGGCTTGTCGCCTTTGCCGGAGGCACGCGTGCGCACGACATGCAGGTGCGCCTCAAGTACGCCGGCATCGATGCCACGATTATCTCGAATGTCGAGCAGGCGATTGGTGCCGTGGCAGACGAGGCCGCCGGCGACACTTTCTATGCCGTCGCCAACTACACGGCCTTTCCGCCGCTGGTCAAGGAACTCGACGGACTCAAAGGCACCGATACGAACTCGGTAGCCTCCCACGCCGTAACGCGCGCCGATGGCAGCGCCGTCCCCACCGATATTGCGCCGGTCGAGCTTTCGCGCCCGCTGCGCATCGTCTATCTGTACCCCGATGCCCTCAACCTCTATGCCGACGGCGGCAACGTCATTGCCCTCGAGCGCCGCTGCGCCTGGCGCGGCATCCCCGTTCGCGTGGACGAGGTCCGTATGGGCGAAACGCTCGATCTGCATGATGCCGATATCGTCATGATGGGCGGCGGCTCCGATCGCGACCAGCTGGCTGTGGCGCACGAGTTGCTCGCTCAAAAAGACAAGGTTGCGGCCTATGTTGAGGATGGCGGCGCACTGCTTGCCATCTGTGGCGGCTATCAGCTGCTCGGCCGTTCGTACTATATGGGCGAGGACCGCATCGAGGGTCTGGGCGTCATTGCCGCCGAAACCGTACGCGGCTCCGACCGCCTGATCGGCAACGTCGCCGTTAAGACCGACCTGGCACCCGAGCCCTTTGTAGGATTCGAGAACCATGGCGGCCGCACCCTGCTCGATACAGAGGCCACGCCGCTCGGAACATCCGTCGTCGCGGGCACCGGCAACAACGGCGACGATGGTTTTGAGGGCCTCATCTACAAGGGCGTCATCGGCACGTATCTACACGGACCGGCACTGCCCAAGAACCCCGAGCTTGCCGACTGGCTCATTACCCACGCCCTCGAGCGCCGCGGCGATGCGCAGGCCACAGCCCTGCTGCCGCTCAAACCCCTCGACGACACCTACGAGCACGCCGCCCACGACGCCGCCATGAAGCTCCTCCCCTAACCACCACAAAGGGGACAGGCACCTTTGTGGTGGTTTCGACCCGCCACGGTAGTTTGTCTCGATCTGTAACAGGTAGACCGTTAAAAGTCGTCGTACTGTTACAGATTGAGATGTTCGTCCCGACGCCCGCCGTCTGTCTCGATCTGTAACAGGTGGAGCCGATTTACCCGCTTAGATGTTACAGATTGAGATATTTGAAAATCGGGATAGAAGCCCGCTCCTGTGTGGTGGTTTTCCAGTTTGCCAACGATATACGCGCCGGCAAAAAAGTCTGCTATACTCTTTCCCGCTGTCCCCATCGTCTAGCGGCCAAGGACGCCACCCTTTCAAGGTGGATATCGCGGGTTCGAATCCCGCTGGGGGCACCATTTAAATCGAGAAGCCCGTTACCCTCCGCGGTGGCGGGCTTTTTGCTACCCATACGTCGGGATTCGAACCCGACAGGTGCGGATTCCGGCATCTGCCGATGGACCGTGTGCAAAAAATGGCAAATATGAGTACTGTTACCGATTTAGTAACAGCGAATTCGGCCTTTTTGATGGTGAATCAGATGTCAAATCAACAACCTGGTGCCCAGATTGAGCCAAACCTCAGCTATATACCTGGACATATGTGGTCTAACTCGGCAAAAACTGCCATTTCGAGATGGCAGTAGTTTAGTGACAGTACTCATATTTGACGTTATTTGCCCACGACCCCTTATTGCGTTGGCAAATCAGTTGCAAAACGGACTCCAAATCGTCCTTCGCGAACAAAAAGCCGGGGCCCGCGCGATGCGGACCCCGGCTCAATACCATGACGATATGTCGGTTACGCTCTACACGTAGAACAGGATGTCGTCGTAGGTCGGAACCGGCCAGTAGTCGGCGGCCACGATCTCTTCCATGGCGTCCACGGCGGCGCGCAGCGTATCCATAGCGGGAACAACCTCGTGCGCGTACACGTTGGCCTGCTCCTGGCCATCGAGGGTCTCGGCCTTCTGGTGCACGGCGTCGAGAGCCTTGATGGAATCGTTGATGGCGGTGATGCCGTTGCAGAGCTTGTTGAGCGTGTTCTGCTCGCACTGCATGGCAGCGTCGGCACCGGCTGCGCGGATTGTCTCCAGGCCCTTAGCGACCTTGGTGGCATAGGCGGTGATGACCGGGCGATAGGTACGACGTGCCTCGCGAATCATCGTGGTAGCCTCGATGTTCATGAGCTTGTTGTACTTCTCGAGCTTGCAGTCGTAGCGGCACTGGGCCTCGGCGCGGGTCAGAACGCCCGTCTCCTCAAAGAGCGCGATGGCCTTATCGGAAACAAAGGCAGGCAGTGCGTCGGCCGTGGTCTTGTTGTTGGCAAGGCCGCGCTTCTCGGCCTCGACGGGCCACTCGTCGGAATAGCCGTCGCCGGAGAACAGGATGCGCTGGTGATCGGTCAGGACCTTCTTGCAGTACTCGAGCGCAGCGTCCTGGAATTTGTCCTCGGGCGTGCCCTCAAGTGCATCGGCAAAGGACTTGAGCGACTTGGCCACGGCAGCATCGAGCACCAGGTTGGAGTCGGAGACGTTCTGCTCGGAGCCGCAGGCACGGAACTCGAACTTGTTGCCGGTGAAGGCAAACGGGGAGGTGCGATTGCGGTCGGTGTTGTCCTGCATCAGCTTGGGCAGGGTATCGGCGCCCAGGTCGAGCACGCCGCGCGTGGCATGGACGGAAGCCTTACCATCGATGATCTTCTCGACGACCTCGGTAAGCTGGTCGCCCAGGAAGATGGACATAATCGCCGGAGGAGCCTCGTTGGCGCCCAGACGATGGTCGTTGCCGGCCGAGGCAACGGAGGCACGCAGGAGCTCCTGATAGTTATCGACGGCCTCGATCACCGCGGTGAGGAAGACGATGAACTGCAGGTTGTCGAGCGGGGTGTCGCCCGGATCGAGCAGATTCTCGGACTCGGTGCCAAGCGACCAGTTGTTGTGCTTGCCCGAACCATTGATGCCCTCGAAGGGCTTCTCGTGCAGCAGACAGACCAAGTCGTGGCGGGAGGCGATGAGCTTCATCTTCTCCATCATGACCAGATTCTGGTCGATGGCCTCGTTGACTTCACCATAGACGGGGGCAAGCTCATGCTGGCAGGGAGCGACCTCGTTGTGCTTGGTCTTGGCGGGAATGCCAAGCGCCCACAGTTCATCGTCCAGGTCCTTCATATAGGCCGAGACGGTGGGGCGGATAGCGCCAAAGTAGTGCTCCTCGAGCTCCTGGCCCTTGCAGGGAGCGGCGCCAAAGAGCGTGCGGCCGGTGATGACCAGGTCCTTGCGCTTGCGGTAGGCATCCTTCTTGATCAGGAAGTACTCCTGCTCGTCACCCACGGAAGGAACGACCTTCTTGGGGGTCTTGCCAAAGAGTGCCAGTACACGCTTGGACTCACGCGAGAGCGCGGTCATGGAGCGCAGCAGCGGGGTCTTCTTGTCCAGGGCCTCGCCCGTGTAGGAGCAGAAAGCCGTGGGGATGCACAGGACGTCGTCCTTGATAAAAGCAGGGCTGGTGGGATCCCAGGCGGTGTAGCCACGGGCCTCGAAGGTGGCACGCAGACCGCCGTTGGGGAAGCTGGAGGCATCGGGCTCGCCCTGGATGAGGTTCTTGCCCGTAAACTTGGTAATGGCGGTGCCGTCGTGGTTGGGCTCGAGGAAGCTGTCGTGCTTCTCGGAAGTAATGCCCGAAAGCGGCTGGAACCAGTGCGCGTAGTGCGTGGCGCCCTTGGAGATGGCCCAGACCTTCATGGCGTGGGCAACGGCGTTGGCCACATCCAGGTCGAGCGGCTCACCGTCCTCGAGGGTTGCAGCAAGGCGCTTCCAAATGTCCTTGGGGAGGTAGTCCTTCATGACTTCCTCAGAGAACACCATGGTCCCGAAGCGGTCAGTAAGATCGGCCATACGGAACTCCCTTCGTATCGGCACCGCGTGAGATGCGGTGTTGATTACTAACGAACGAGTCATAGCTTAGACTCGCCGTGTTTCCGCGACATTACCGTTATGTTGCTGTCGCGAAACCAATCAATGAGGTTACCGCATCACAGCGGCACTGCCGCCCTTAATGGCCAATCAACTGTATAAATTGCAGACCTCTCCCCATGATTTAAGGGCAGTCAATTTGGGACAGGGCTTTCTTAACTGGTATTTCGCATCAGATACCATTCAATATAGCCCTTTCCTACATTGACCGCTCTGCTATAGGCAATGCCGATAGCAAGGCATCTTTGATTGGTATCCCTAAATCGCGAGTAAAACTCCACCGTGGCACAGCGGTGCTGTAGAATCCTTACAACACATCGCACCCAGGCATCTAAAGGAGCACGATATGCGCGTCGACGAGGTTTTTAAGCAGGCAGCATCCCAGGGCACCACGTCCGTTTCGTTTGAGATGTTCCCGCCCAAGGGTGAGCTTACCCTCGATACGGCTCGCGAGGTGGCAGGCAACCTGTGCAAGCTTTCACCGAGCTTTGTCTCGGTCACTTGTTCCGCTGGCGGCTCGGGTAACGGTGCCACCACCGCCCCCATCGCACATATGATTACGAGCGAATTCGATACGCCCTCGGTAGCGCACCTCACCTGCGTTGGCCGCACACATGCCGATATCGCCGCCAAGATTGACGAGTATCGCTCGGCCGGCGTTGAAAACATCCTGGCCCTGCGCGGCGACCTGCCCGCTGGCGCGACCGAGGACGACAAGCCCGCCTCCGACTACGCCTACGCCCGTGACCTCATCCCCGAGCTCGTCGACGCCGGCTTTTGCGTGGGCGCCGCAGCCTACCCCGAGGGCCACATTGCCTGCGAGGATCTCAACCTCTCGGTCGAGCACCTCAAGCAAAAGCAAGACGCCGGCGCGAGCTTCTTTGTGACGCAGCTCTTCTTTGATAACGAGTGCTTCTATCGCTTCCGCGAGCTTGCCGACAAGGCCGGCATCACCGTGCCTATTACCGCGGGCATCATGCCGTTTATGGGCAAGTCGCAGATCAGCCGCATGGTCTTTATGTGCGGCGCGTCGCTGCCCTCCCCCGTCATCAAGATCCTCGCCAAATACGAGAACGACCCCGAGAGCCTGCAGGCAGCCGGTGTAGATTATGCCGCCCGCCAGCTTTGCGACCTCAAGGAGCACGGCGCCGACGGTCTGCACCTGTACACTATGAACCGTCCTGCAATCGCCGCGACCATTATGGAGCGTCTGGGGTAATGGAAAAACCGCACATCGATACAACCGTTGTTGAAGTGCCGGCCGACCTTGCGTCGCCGGCGCTTTACCGTATCGACGCTGCCCACCATCCTCGTGTCGACCGTGCCGAGATGCTGCGGTATCTGGGCTACGGCGGCCAGCAGATTGAGCCCGAGCTAGCGCAGCGTATTGAGCTTGTCGTTGAGCGTCTGGAGCTGGACATTGAGCCCCGTGGCGTGCGCCGCATATTTGCCATCGATGCCACGGGCGTCGATGAACAGGGCGAGCCCTGCATTCGCTTAGTCGGCACCAACGTTGAACTGCGCGGTCGCGATATCTATCGCCACCTCAAAGACGCCCGCTTTGCCGCACTCATGGCATGCACCCTCGGCATGGACGCCGAACGCCGTCTGCGCACCACGGGAGCTCAGCAGCCCCTAGAGGGAGCCGTGCTCGACGCCGCATGCTCCGCCTACGTGGAGGCCGCCGTCGAGCAGATGGACCAGCAAGTCAAGGCTGCGGCCGCTGCACACGGACTCGCCGGTAACTGGCGCTTCAGTCCCGGCTATGGCGACTGTCCGCTCTCGGCCCAGCGCTCGATCGTGGCTGCACTCAACGCCACGCGCCTCATTGGACTTACCGTCACCCCCACCAGCCTGCTCATGCCCACCAAGAGCGTGACCGCGGTGATCGGCCTGTTTGACGGCGAAGTCCACGACGCCCAGAGCCGCCCCACCTGCAATATCTGCCGCATGCGCGAGCACTGCCGCTTCCGCGCCGCCCACACCACCTGCTATTCCAGCCATTAGGAGCCCCCGATGTTTACTCCGCTTATCACTCATGATCTGGACGGTGCCGCGCTGGCGGCACCCGTTGATGCTGCCCGCCGCAGCGGCGATGCATACAAGACGCGCACGATCGACGACCTTCGCATTAAGGATGACCGCCTGCGCGCCGCCATCGAGGGCACGGGACACCTGCTGTTCGACGGCGGCATGGGCACCATGCTGCAGGCGGCCGGCATGAAGGCCGGCGCCCTGCCCGAACTGCTCAACTTTGAGGAGCCACAGGTCATTACCGATATCCAGCGCCAGTACGTCGAGGCTGGCTGCGACGTAATCACCGCCAACACCTTTGGCGCCAACGCCCACAAGCTCGACGGCGCCGCCACCGTGGCAGATGTCTTTGCCGCCGCCGTCGCCTGCGCCCGCGCGGCCGGCGCCCACTACGTCGCCGGCGATATCGGCCCCATCGGCGCGCTGCTTCGCCCCTTGGGTACCCTCAGCTTCGACGAGGCCTATGACCTCTTTGCCGAGGAAGTGCGCGCCGGCGTCGCCGCGGGTGTGGACCTCTTTATTATCGAGACTATGACCGACCTGGCCGAGATCAAGGCGGCCGTCCTCGCCTGCCGCGAGAACTCCGACCTGCCCGTCTTTGCCACCATGACCTTTGAGGAAGACGGTCGCACCTTCCTGGGCACGAGTCCCGAGGTTGCCGCCATCACGCTCGATGCCATCGGCGCCGATGTCCTGGGCATCAACTGCAGCCAGGGCCCGGCCGAGCTCCGGGGACTCGCTGCACGCATGCTCACCGTTACCGACAAGCCCATCATGGTGCAGGCCAACGCAGGACTGCCCCGCGTGGACGACGACGGCAACACCGTCTTTGATATCCAGGCGCCCGAGTACGCCGCGGCCGTCGCCGGCATGATCGAGGATGGCGTGAGCGTCGTGGGCGGTTGCTGCGGCACCACGCCCGTGCACATGGCGGCCTTGCGCACGCTTATCGACAACCACACGCCCAGTCCGCGCCATCGCAAGCCCAGCATGTCGGTCACGAGCGCCCAGACGGTCGTGGACCTTCCCTGCGATGGCCACAAGATCGCCGTCATCGGCGAGCGCATCAATCCCACCGGCAAAAAGCGCCTGCAGCAGGCCCTGCGCGACGGCGATCTGGACTACGTCGTAAGTCAGGGCATCAGCCAGCAAGAACAGGGCGCCGATATCCTGGACGTTAACGTGGGCCTGCCCGAGATCGACGAGGTCAAGATTATCCAGCAGGCCACCGAGCAGCTCCAGGGCTCCACGCTCCTGCCGCTGCAGATCGACTCCACCGATCCCGCCGCTGTCGAGGCCGCCGTACGCCGCTACGCCGGCAAGCCCATCATCAACTCGGTCAACGGCAAGCAGCAGATCATGGATGAGATCTTTCCGCTGGTCGCCCACTATGGAACCAACGTCGTCGGCCTCACGCTCGACGAAGGCGGCATCCCCGATACCGCCGAGGCTCGCTTCGCCATCGCCGAGCGCATCGTGGCCGAGGCCGCCCGCTACGGCATCGGCCCGGACCGCATCCTCATCGACTGCCTGGTCATGACCGCCTCGACCAACCAGCGCCAGGCTGAGCAGATCCTGCGCGCCATGTCTATGTGCAAGGAGCGCCTGGGCGTCAAATGCGCACTCGGCGTGTCGAACATCAGCTTTGGCCTGCCCGCGCGGCCGCTGCTGGGCTCGGTCTTTTTGGCCGCCGCCTTTGGTGCAGGTCTGGACGCCCCCATCATGAACCCGGGTTCCAAGCGCTTTATGGATACCGTCTACAGCTATCGCGTGCTGAGCGTTGAGGACGAGGGCTCGACCGGATACATCGAGCGCTACGCTGGCTGGACCGATCCGTATAAGATCGCCGCGAACCCGGCAGCGGCCCAGACCGCATCGACCGACGCCGCGCCCGCTGCTGACACCGCCGGCACCGACGGCAACGACGACCCCATCCGCCACATGGTCGTCTCGGGCCGCAAGGGCGAAATTGCGGCCGAGACCGAGCGCCTGCTGGCCGACCACGACGCTATGGAACTCATCAACAATCACTTTATCCCCGCCCTCGACGAGGTCGGAGTCCTCTTTGACCAGGGCAAGTTCTTCTTGCCGCAGCTCATGGCCTCGGCCGAGGCCGCGCGCGTGGGCTTCGATACCATCAAACGCCTGATGCCCGCCGGCGAGATTGCCGACAAGGGTAAGATCTGCGTGGCCACCGTCAAGGGCGACATCCACGATATTGGCAAGAACATCGTCAAAATGCTGCTCGACAACTACGGCTACACCGTCTTTGACCTTGGCCGCGACGTCGATCCACAGGAGGTACTCAAGACCGTCAAAGAGCGTGACATCAAGCTCGTCGGCCTCTCGGCGCTTATGACTACCACCGTCGTGGCCATGGAAGAGACCATCAAGCTGCTTCATGCCGAGGTGCCGGGCGTCAAGATCATCGTAGGCGGCGCCGTACTCACCCCCGAATACGCCAAGCAGATCGGCGCGGACTACTACGCCAAGGACGCCGCCGAGAGCGCTCGTATCGCCGAAGAGATCTTTGGGCAGTAACACAACGGAAACAACCAAGCACCAAAACGTGCCGCACGCGCCACTTGGCACGTGCGGCACGTTAGAATAGAAAAGACTATGCTCGTTTTGGCAGATAGGAGCGCAAGGATGGCGATCACGCCCGCAGAAATCGCGGAAACCCGCGGCATGGTTGAGGAGCAGAACCTCGACATCAGGACCATCACCATGGGTGTTTCGCTCATGGGTTGCGGTGACGAGAACCTCGACCGCATGTGCACGAAGATCTACGACCACGTGACGCACACGGCTGAGCATCTGGTCGAGACCGCCGAGAACCTCGAGCGCGAGTACGGTATCCCCATCGTCAACAAGCGCGTCTCCGTCACCCCGGTGGCGCAGATCGCCGCGTGCTGCAAGGATGAGGACCTCACCCCCATCGCGCATGCCCTCGACCGCGCGGCAGAGACGCTCGGCATCGATTACCTGGGTGGCTTCTCCGCACTCGTCCAGAAGGGCATCGGCGACGCCGATCGCCGCGTCATCCAGTCCATCCCCCAGGCGCTCGCTACCACGAGCCGAGTCTGCTCCAGTGTCAACGTCGCTAGCCTGCGCGCCGGCATCAACATGGACGCCGTGCTTATGGCCGCCCAGACCATCATCGATGCCGCTAAACTCACGGCCGACCAGGATTCCGTCGGCGCTTCCAAGTTTGTCTGCTTTGCCAACATGGTCGAGGACTCCCCGTTTATGGCGGGCGCCGTCCACGGCGGTGGCGAGGCCGACGCCGTCATCAACGTAGGCGTCTCGGGCCCCGGCGTTATGGCCGCAGCCCTGGAGACGCTGCCCGATTCCGCATCGATGATGGAAGTCGCCGAGAAGATTAAGCAGACCGCCTTTAAGATCACCCGTGCCGGTGAGCTCATGAGCCGCGAGGCCGCCCATCGCCTGGGTGTCGAGAAGGGCATTGTCGACCTGTCGCTGGCTCCCACGCCTGCCATCGGCGACTCCGTCGCACGCATCCTCGAGATCATCGGCGTGGGCACCTGTGGTGGCCCGGGCACGACCTGCGCGCTCGCCATGCTCAACGATGCCGTCAAGAAGGGCGGCGTCATGGCCAGCTCCAGCGTGGGCGGTCTCTCCGGCGCCTTTATCCCCGTATCCGAGGACGCCGGCATGATCGCCGCCGTCGAGGCCGGTGCACTTTCGCTCGAGAAGCTCGAGGCCATGACCTGCGTGTGCTCCGTTGGCCTGGACATGATCGCCATCCCCGGCGACACCCCGGTCGAGACCATCGCCGGCATCATCGCCGACGAGATGGCTATCGGCGTCATCAACAACAAGACCACGGCCGTCCGCGTGATTCCCGCCATCGGCAAGGGCGTGGGCGACTGCGTCGAGTACGGCGGCCTGTTCGGCCGTGCGCCCATCATGCCGGTGAACCCCAACGCCGGCACCGTGCTTGCCCACCGTGGTGGACGCTTCCCGGCACCGCTGAACTCGCTCAAGAACTAGCCCAGGGATACGAGGCGAGGAACCCCGGGAAGGGCAAATATATAAGGTCGCCTGCTCGGACAGTCCTGACTCGCACGGAGAGCACATTAAGTGCTCTCCGGCTCGTGCGGAACTCGCGATCGACCTTATATATTTGCCCTTCCCGGGGTTCCCGCACATCTCAACCTTGGCTGAGTTCTGTCCCATGTTGCAGTTGCTTCGCTCCTGCACCACATGGTTGATACGGCGGTTTGGCGTTGGATCGGTTCTTTCTGATATATGCTGGTTGCGGCTCTTCTTTTGGGAGGAGTCGCTTTTTTGTTGTGAGGGGGATGGCCCGTGGCTGATGATTTGATTCGCTCTGAGCTTCTTTCTGCTGATTGGAATGGCGAATGGATGCGCCTGCAGGCTGGTCGGCGGCGGGCTGATGATTCTTTTGAGTGGGATAAGCGGGCTCGGCATTTTCGGCCGCTTGAGACTGCTCCGTATGCCCGGGATTTTATAAAGCTGTTGGCGTTAAAGCCTGGCGAGTCGGTGCTTGATATGGGGTGTGGGGCTGGGTCGATTGCCATTCCGCTTGCTCAGGCTGGGCATCCTGTGATTGCTGCTGACTTTTCCCCTGCTATGTTGGGCACGCTTGATGCTGGCATTGAGTACTATGGACTCGAGGATCGCATTACACCGCTTGAACTTGCTTGGGATGATGACTGGGATTTGGTTGGACCGGTCGCGAAAGCGGTAGATGTTGCCTTTGCCAGTCGTTCTGTCACCACGACCAACCTAAAAGGCGCGCTTGCCAAGCTTGATCGAACGGCTCGTCGGCGTTGTGCTGTCACGATGGTCGCCAACTCCAGCCCGCGCTATGACCTGCACCTGATGAACGCCATCGGTGCCTCGGTTACCTGCAGTAATGGCTTTGTGTATGCCTTTAATATCCTCATTCAGATGGGGGCGCTGCCGCAGGTTACATACTTCGAATCGCCCCGTCGCGATACTTTCGATAGCCTTGAGGCGGGCGTGGCGGACTTCTCCCGCATGCTCGAGCACGGTAACGAGGATAAGATCGACCGTCTGCGCGACTACGTCGCTCAGCATATGATTGAGAATCCCCATGCCGGCGAGCCAGGGTCCAAAGGAGTGCCGCAGGGACGCTATATGCTCGACCATATCCGCAAGGTCCGTTGGGCGTTTATTGCATGGGAGCCGGTCTCTTCGAGCCGTCCATAGACCGCTTTCGGCCGCCGTACACGTCCGCCTGTAACCCGCGCTGTTCTCCCGCTCGGCATCCGCATTCTTTTTGAACTGGGCAAACACGCCCCACACCGCGCCGTTCCTGCGCTATCGTGGGACAGCTCACGTAGATTAAGGCCCCATCGCGGGGCGCCCCATAACATAGAAAGCGAGAACCCATGGCACTGACAGGAGCCCAGGTCAAGCAGCTTCGCAGCATGGCCCATCACCTCAACCCCGCCATCATCATCGGCAAGTCCGACATCAACGACGGCACCGTCGAGCAGACGGTCGCCTACCTGGAGAAGCACGAGCTCGTTAAGTGCTCCGTACTCGATGGCTCCAGCCTTTCTGCCCGCGAGGCCGCCGAAGAGCTCGCCGATCGCTGCCATGCCGAGGTCGTCCAGGTCATCGGCCGCAAGTTCTCGCTGTATCGCGAGTCCTCGCGCAAGGACATCGAGAAGATTAAGCTCGTCTAAGAGCCGACGATCCGGCGAGCCAACATACATCAAGCTTGCGAGCGTCCGAGCAATTCGGACGCTCATTTTTTATCGCTCGACGAGCACGCGGTTGAGCCTGCCCTCCACCAAGCGCTCGTACAGACGCCGCGTCTCGGGCTCGGGCACGCCATTGACCTGCTCCCTCAGGTGATGCATATGTCCACTGTACAGCTCGACGATATCGCGTCGTCGCCCCGCCGCACCGTAGACGCGCATAGCGCAACGCACCATGTCCTCGCGCGCCGTCTCTTGCCGCAGCCCCGACTCCACCAGCCATACCGCCGACTGCAGGTCGTTTTCTTCTAGGGCGGCATTCGCGCCCCGAATCATGCAGTCGATATACTTCGATTCCATAATGCGCCGCATACGCAAAAAGTAAGTGGGATTACAGCCATTGGGAACATACAGCGGGCCGGCGTAGAGCTGCTCGATCTTAAGGCACAGCTCGACCAGATGGGGCCCGCGCGCACCCGTGCGATTTCCCAAAACTTCGCGGCTTATCTGATCAAACAACCGCACGTCGGTCTTGACGTAATCGCCGTTAAGCCCAATGCACTCGTTTTGGATCAGCACACACGACTTGCCGTCCGCTGTCGGCCCCAAGGCCGAACGCAGGCGCGATATCGTCGAGTACAGATTGTTACGAGCGCTATTGAACTCGGCATGGGGCCACAGCTCCATAGCCAGCGTCTCGCGGTCGACCAGTGCATCCATGCCCAGCGCAAGCCGCTCGGCAAGCGTCGCCGCTTTCTTGCGGCGCCACATCTTATCCGTGATGGGAAACCCGTCGCGCTCGGCGCGAAACGCCCCAAACATGCGGATCTCGATATGGCCAATCACATCGACACCCTCGGCATCGCCGGCCTGGAACAGACGCTCGCCTTCGCCCTCAAAGTCGTCACGCAGCGAATACCGCGACAGCTCGCGCACCGGGAGCTTCTTTCGAATTCTAGCGGCCGGCTCACCCAGACAATGCATCGCAAGACGCGCAAACAGCCGATACGACGGATCCAAAATCCCCGGGCGGTTCATGGACATCCAGGCTGCAAGGTCGCTATCGCGGCCCGCGGAGGCCAAATGCAGCGCCACCATCCAAGCCTCGGCACCACCGACCTGCGTCCGACTCAAATCGAGCAGCTCTGCCTCTTCGCGTACCGACACCATCGATGTATTGCGTAAGTACGCCGCGCGCTCTAGCAGCAGTGCGTTGTCGCGTATGTATCCAATCGATTCCTCGGCAAGCCTGAGCACCTGCACCGCACGGAATTTGGCATTGACCGGACGCCCCTCAGCCAGCGACTGCCAGCCTTCCAGTATCAAGCCAAACAACTGGACTTGATTGTCACGCACACGCACGGCAAAACGGTCGAGCTCATTGAATGCCTGCTCGTCGGTCACCGGCATGCCGGCAAACAGGCGCCGCGCCGATAACACCATGCGCACCCAGATGGCGAGCGCTCGGATTCCACGCGCTTCGAGTGCCTCGAGCGTCAAGGCCATCTCGTCGTCACGCTCGTCAGTCCCTGCATACGACCCATCAAATAGCTCCGTCAACATGCGGTCCGCGCGCACAAACGTCCCCGCGATATCGAGCTCGCAATCGTAGGCCTTATCCGTTTTGAGCCCCGCGAGGATCTCACCGCCCCTCGCCCGCTCGGTCAGCCTATGCTTTATCTCGACATGTGCGGACAGCATGTCGAGTGCGGCACAAGACGCCTCACTTTCCAACGCCGTATGGCTTGCCGGAAGCCCCAGACCGCTATCTCCATAACAGGCGGCCGTAAATGCATGCGCCACCTTCCACGACACGGGATCGAGCTCGCAAATCGCTTGCTCGCCCGCATGCTCGATAATTGAGGCCATATATCGCGCGAGCTTTGTATTGGAGACGCTCACCGCCGCCAGATAGATGCCGAGCGCCTCGTCAGGCGTCGGCTCCGATGCCTGGCCATCTGCCTCGGTCTTTCCCAGCGCCGCGCGGCAGACATCCCCTCCATGCCCCGTCAGGGCCAGATCGACCCCATACTGCCCGGCAAGCTCCAGCACCGCACTGCGGTCCAAAAACGCGTCAGCGAGGTCCATCGCGGTATCGCAGCGCCCCGCTTTAATCAATATACGCGCCGCCCGCGCAACGAGTTCGGGGCGAATTTCGGCGACCAGCTTGCGCAATCGCAGGCGTGCGTTGTCCTCGGTACCCAAGCAGGTAAAGCTCCGGTCTGCCGGATCAACGCCAAAAATGGGATAATCGCGGACAAGATAGGACTGGTCAATCGCCGAAAGCCTAACACCGCAAGCCTCGAGCTCCGAAATATTGCCCTCACCCATTAAGACCATCAAGCATGCCACACTAAACAGGGCGTTGTTCTCGAGCGACGCCAGATCAACAAGTGCCGCACCGTAGATATTGACGATCTCGTTTTCGAGCATCTGGGCAACGTCTCCCTGCCCGTATAGTCCCGACTGCATAGCCGAGACGAGCTCGGGCACGCCCTGCGTAAGCTGATAGAAGTCGAGCGACGTGCTGATCGAAAACGCCGATGCCCACGCCGAATACTCATAGGCATGCACCTTGAGCATCTGCGCGTTGACTTTAATCGAATCGCCCAGTCCGTGAATCAGCTGGCGATTCGAAGGACGGCAGCTCATAAAGACCCCAACCCCCATAGCACGCAGGGTTCGGATTCGGTCGATCAGCTCCTCGGTCTCGCTCTGGCTGAGGTTAGGCACGTTATCGATTGCAATCAGGGAGTGCGGCTTGTCCTTAAGCTCTTCGGTAACGACCTCGAGCTGCATAAACACCTCGCGCCCAATGGCGCGGTCTGCCTCGATGATCCGCACAGGACCTCGCGTCGGATCGCTTTTAACCTCTTGGGCATACTGCAGCAGCACCGAGGTTTTCCCAAAGCCATCAGGCGCGTAGAGGACTACGATGCCGGCCTTTCGGCCCTTGGCGATAAGTTCGTTCATCAAGCGATCGCGCCGCACCATATAGCTACTGCCCAGCGGCATAAGCTCGAGGTCGTCCGTATTGCCCAAATCGTTAACCATGCCCGCTCCTCAACTCGACCACATGGACACCGTAACGCTAGACCATATGTATCGCTAGATGAATAGAGCGATGCTACGGTTTAGGATGTTTGCTGGTACGCAAATGGCAAGTTTTTGTTCAGCGTGGTCCGATTGAAACTTATCCCCCAACCAATCAGTCTTTGCGCAGGTCAATGCGCTTGCCAGCTTGTCCCATCCTTTGGCAGTGTACCTTAAATGAGCGCTGTTCAATTGTGTTGCGCAACTCACCTAGCGCCAGCTACCGTCTGCGACCTTTTCATAGCATTTATGCATAGTATCTGTTATGGAATGAATCATGCTGCACCAGACGCACCCGTCAAGT
>JAIIUG010000035.1:0-20737 GCA_022739635.1 Collinsella sp.
CGACGTTTGCCCGCCGGGTGCCGGGGCAGGGGTTAAGTTTGTCGCGAGTTCCGCACGAACAGGAGAGCACTTAATGTGCTCTCCGTCGTGAGCAGGACTTTAGAGCAGCAAACTTAACCCCTGCCCCGGCACCCGGCGGGCAAGCCCTCCCTTGTACTCCATCTCACTAAAGTGTATGATTCTGAACGTTACATGACTCACTTTACCTAACTAAAGTGCCATCAAGGGGGAATACCATGAATGCCGATATGTCTCGTCGTCAATTTGTTGGTCTAGCCGGTTCGCTTGCCACGGTGCTTGGCCTCGGCCTGGTAGGCTGCGGCGGTGGTGCCGGCAAGGGTGGCTCTGCCGCGGCCAAGGATGTGAAGGGCGCTGCGGAGTCCAAGAAGCTCGTGGTGGGCTTTGACAAGTCCTACCCTCCGTACGGCTTTGTGGGCGACGATGGCGAGTACGCCGGTTTTGACCTCGATCTGGCTAAGGCCGTTGCCGATAAGCAGGGCTGGGATGTCGATTACGAGGCCATCGATTGGGATGCCAAGGACACGCTGCTCAACTCCGGCGCCATCAACTGCATCTGGAATGGCTTTACCATGGAGGGTCGCGAGGACGACTACACGTTTTCCGAGCCTTACATGCTCAACGAGCAGGTGCTCGTGGTCAAGAAGGACGCGGGTATCAAGAGCTGGGACGATCTTGCCGGCAAGACCGTGATTACCCAGACTGATTCCGCCGCACAGGATGTGCTCGAGGGCGACCAGAAGGATCTGGCCGCGACGTTTGCCACGCTCGATACCATCGGTGAGTACAACACGGCGTTTATGCAGCTCGAGAGTGGCGCAGTCGATGCCGTTGCCTGTGACCTCTCGATCGCTCAGTATCAGCTTGCCGCCAAGCCCGATGCCTATACGCAGCTCGACAAGCCGCTGTCCAGCGAGCATTACGCCGTTGGCTTCAAGAAGGGCGACACCAAGTCCGCCGATGCCGTGACCGAGTCGCTCAAGGCACTCTACGAGGATGGCACGGTCAAGGACCTCTGTGATAAATATGCAGATTACGGTCTGTCTTTCGATAATTGGGTGCTCAAGTAATGTCTATTCAGGTCATGATGCAAATGCTTGGCCAGGGATTCTTGGTCAGCTTGCAGCTGTTTGTGCTAACGCTGCTCGGGTCGATTCCGCTGGGAATCCCCGTGGCGTTTATGCGCATGAGCAAAATTGCGCCGCTCCGCTGGATTGCGCGCATCTACATTTCGGTCATGCGCGGTACGCCGCTCATGCTTCAGATGTTTGCCATCTACTTTGCCCCGTACTACGTGTTTGGCATTTCGCTCACGCCCGATTCCAAGTGGACGGCGTGCGTCGTGGCGTTCATCATCAACTACGCCGGTTACTTTGCCGAGATCTATCGCTCGGGCTTGCAGTCCATTCCGCGCGGTCAATACGAGGCCGCCGAGGTGCTGGGCTACTCGCGCCTGCAGACGTTTTTGTACATTGTGATGCCGCAGGTCGCCAAGCGCATCTTGCCGGCGATGGGCAACGAGATCATTACGCTGGTCAAGGACACGTCGCTGGCGTTTGCCATTGGCGTGGGTGAGATGTTTTCGACCGCCAAGGCGCTGGTTGCCTCGCAGGTGAGCATGGTGCCGTTTGCGATTGCGGCTCTGATCTACTGGGTCTTTAACTTTGTGGTCGAGATGCTGCTGGGCGCCGCCGAAAAGAAGCTGGACTATTATCATGACTAACTCGGTGATGAAAATCGAAAGCGCGCGCAAGGCGTTTGGTGGCAATGAGGTGCTCAAGGACATCTCGCTCGAGGTGAAGCGCGGCGAGGTCGTGGCGATTATCGGGCCTTCGGGCGGCGGTAAGTCCACGCTGCTGCGCTGTGCCACGCTGCTCGAGACGCTCGACGGCGGCTCGCTCTCGTTTGGCGACCTTGCCGTCGCGACGGATGCGGGTTCGGGCGCGATGTACGCAAAGGGCGATGTACCTAAACAGGCGCGCTCGCGGTTCGGTCTGGTGTTTCAGAACTACAATCTGTTCCCGCACTATACCGTGATGAAAAACATCACCGATGCACCGATCCGCGTGCTTAGGCGTCCGCGCGAGCAGGCGGAGGCCCGCGCACACGAGCTTATTGCACAGATGGGGCTTACGGGTAACGAGAACAAGGTACCCTGCGAGCTTTCGGGCGGTCAGCAGCAACGCGTGAGTATTGCCCGCGCCCTAGCGCTCGACCCGGAAATCTTGTTCTTTGATGAGCCGACCTCGGCACTCGACCCCGAGCTGACGGCCGAGGTTCTGCGCGTCATTAAAGACCTTGCGGCGCAGAATATGACGATGGTGATCGTGACCCACGCAATGCAGTTTGCGCGCGATGTTGCCGACCGCGTGGTCTTTATGGACGGCGGTCGTATTGTCGAGGAGGGCCCTGCCGAGCAGGTCATCGACCATCCGCGCGAGCAGCGTACCCGCGATTTCTTGAGCCGTATCGAGGGATAGGCTCAGCTATTAACTCGACTGTTTATTGAGGTGAAACCGCCGCAGGTCTTACGGTCTGTGGCGGCTTTTTGTTTGCATCGACGGGGTTCAATAATCGCCTCACAAGCTTGTCTCTTCCTCTCGCCGCCTGTATTCATACGTGCGCCGAAAGGTATGCATGGACAGCCGCCCGTGAGGGTAGGGTGGTGGCATAGGACATTTGGAGGGTGAGTCGGCTCGGCTGCCGACCATGCTGCTCCCGGGACGGCATCGACCGCGAACTCTCCCCGTTGGCGTCGCGCATCGCGCGCGACCCTGCAAGGAGGTCATCATGGGTGCTCCCAAGACCGGCAACGTAAGGAACGTGGTGCTCGTAGGCCAAGGCGGGGTGGGCAAGACTTCACTCGCCGAGGCCATGCTCCACCTTTCTGGCAAGACCGCCCGCCTGGGCGGCCACGACGGCACCAAGCCCACGCTCGACTATGACCCCGAAGAGGTCAAGCGTGCGTTTTCCATCTCGACGACCATCGCGCCGATCGATTGGAAGGGCGCCCGCATCAACGTGCTCGATGCCCCGTGCTACCCCGATTTTATCGGCGACGCCTTTGCCGCGATGAGCGTCTGCGAGACGGCGCTGTTTGTGGTCGACGCCGAGGCCGGCCCGCAGCCGACGACGGTTAAGCTTTGGTACGCCGCCGAGGACCTGCGCCTGGCGCGCGCGGTGTTCGTAAACCGCCTGTCGCGTCCCGAGGCCAGCTTTGCGTCCACCATGGAACTGCTGCAGGAGCGCTTTGGTACACGCTTGGGCGCCGTGACCCTGGGCTGGGGCGAGGGCGAGGACTTTAACGGCATCATCGACCTGGTGCGTATGAAGGCGCGCCATTGCAACGGCACCGAGGCCGTTGAGTCGGAGATTCCCGAGGAGTATCGTGCCCAGGCCGAGGAGGCCCACGACCATCTGTGCGAGTTGGTGGCCGAGGCCGACGATGAGCTGATGATGAAGTACTTGGAGGGCGAGGAGACGCTGACGCAGGAGGAGCTTGAGGGCCTGCTGTCCAAAGCGATCGCTGAGCGCATCTTTGTGCCGGTCTTTGCGGGCGATTGCATTAAGGAGCAGGGCGTCAACTCGCTGATGGACGACATCGCCACGTACTTCCCGGCGCCGACTGACTACGGCGAGATGCCGCTCATCGATGGCGACTCGCTTAAGATCTCGAGTGACGATGACCGTCCGGTGGCATTTGTGTTTAAGACGCTGGCCGACCCGCAGCAGGGCCGCATCAGCTTTATCAAGGTACTGACGGGTACGCTTGAGCCGGGCCTTGAGCTGATCAATGCGCGCACGCGCAAGGGTGAGCGTCTGGCTCACCTGTATGTGATGTGCGGTCGTGACATGACCGAGGTCGGTCACGCCTACGCCGGCGATATCATCGTGGCGCCCAAGCTGGCTGCCGAAACGGGCGATACGCTCTCGATTACCGGCAAGGTCGAGGCGGCGGCGTTTAAGTTCCCCAACTCGCAGTACCGCATCGCCATTGAGGCCGAGAATCGCGGCGACGAGGAGAAGCTCTACACGTTTATCGAGAAGGCCTGCAAGGCCGATCCGACCATGAGCATCGACCGCGACGAGGAGACTGGCCAAACCATTATCTCCGCCGTTGGTGAGGCGCAGGTTTCGGTGCTGCTCAACCGTTTGGAGGACCGTACCAAGGTTGTGGCCAAAAGCGTTCCGATCCGCATTCCGTATCGCGAGACCATTCGCCGCACGGCAAGCGCCCAGGGTCGCCACAAGAAGCAGACCGGTGGCGCCGGTCAGTACGGCGACTGCTGGCTGCGCGTGGAGCCGCTCATTGGGCCCGACGGCACGAGCGACGGCTATGAGTTTGTTGACGAGGTCGTGGGTGGCCGCATCCCGCGCTCGCTCATCCCCGCCGTGGACAAGGGCGTCCAGGAGACCATGAAGGACGGCATTATCGCCGGCTATCCGCTCACGGGCATTCGCGTCGCGGTGTACGACGGCTCGTATCACAGCGTCGACTCCAACGAGATGGCGTTTCGCGCGGCGGCTCGCATCGGCCTGCGCAAGGCATGCGCCGATGCCGATCCAGTGGTGCTGGAGCCCATCGAGGAAATCACGGTGACGATCCCCGAGAGCTACGCCGGTGCCGTGATGGGCGACATCTCGGCCTCGCGCGGTCGCGTGACGGGCATGGAGACCGATGAGCGCGGTGACACCGTGGTCATCGCTCAAGCCCCGCTGGCTGAGCTGACGGATTATTCGACGCGCCTGCGCTCTATCACGCGCGGCACGGGCGACTTTACCATGAAGCCCGCAGGCTATGAGCAGGTGCCTTATGACGTGCAGGCCAAGCTGGTCGAGCGCTATGAGGAGGGCCGAGCCAAGTAGTGTGCTGCTTTGCCTGCAGTGTAGGTGCTGACGAAAAGGCCGCCCTGGGTAACCGGGGCGGCCCTTTTTGATCCTTGGGACTGCAAATCGATTCTTGTCGCGGTTGGGGGCTAGTCCCCCGAGGCCTGGTTGCGGCCGGTGGCGTAGTCGATCTGCACATGCGGCTGCAGGTTGTAGCAGTACACGTGGAAACACAGCGTCTTGCCGTGGTCCTCGACCGATTGCGCTTCCAGACGAACGCCGCGGCAGACGAGCTCCTCTTCGTTGTACATGGGCGTGACGCGGTAGAGCGCATGGTTGCCTGTGTCGTGGATGTAGTCGAGGATCTGCTCTTCAAACGGCAGCATGCCCGTTTCGTTGAGATAGCGCGTGCCGGTGAGGAGATTCTTGCGATTGGCGTTCTCGCCGCAGAGCGACCAGGCGATGAGGTGGCAGCGGTTGTAGAGGCTCTGGCCTGGAATAAAGTCGTAGCGCTGTTGGTGCCATCCGGCGGGGTGGATACGCGAGATATCCCCGCGCTTGCCTTGGCCGAGCGACTCGGGGCCTACGCAGGCGAGCGCTTTGCGGGTGCGGCCCAGGTTGTCGAGCTTGGAGAACTTCTTAAAGCAGCCCTCTTCGGTGGCACGCTCATACTCGTCGAGCGTGAATGACGGCGTGCCCAACGGGTGCGTGCTGTCGGCGCGAAGGGCAACGTAGGGGTTGCCGGCGTAGTCGGGAACGCTGCTGAGATAAACACCGCGGGCACGGTTAAGGTCGGGGTTTTCGACCTCGTCGATGGGGGCGGCGTTCGAAGAGACATCGTCAGCGGTGCCGGTCGTGGCGGATTCGGAGCCATCGCCGGAGTCCTCGGAGCTCGCTGTTCCCGATTCGAGCCGGGCGACCAAGTCAGCTTCGTCGTCGGTACGGCTGGGACTCTCGTTTTGCTTTTCGGCCAGAGCCGCTGCCTGCTCATCGCTTTGCGGCGACAACAGCTTGGGCGCTCCATCGAGCGACCCTGTGAACAGCGCAAACCCCAGCACCACGGCGGTGCCGATGGAAAGTACTTGCTTGTAAGCGGACTTGCGCGACATGGAGGCTCCTGGATGGACGGTTGGGAATCTACCAGTCTAGCAGGAGCCGGCGGGGGCCGTTCTGTCGAACAAATACTTAAGATTTGGGACAAACACTACTGATTCATTTGCTTCATATTTGGCGTATGGCTAGATCGAGGTGGAATCGAGCCAATTGAGTTTGCACTCGAGAATACGCTGCTCGCCGGGTTCGCTGCTGCCGTCAAGTAGGGCGAGGAGCATCTCGGCTGCTTCGCGACCTTCCTGGTCGACGGGCTCGATGATGGTGGAGACGGTCGGCGTGGTGAGGTTGGTCCAGTCTTCGCAGTTGAGACCCAAAAGGCCGATTTGCTGTGGGAGCAGATGGACCATGGGCTGAAGCGCCTTATAGACGCGCGGAAGTGCCCATTGGTTTTGCACGAAGATGAGCGTGCGCTTGGCGGGGTTGAACTTGTATTTAAAGTATTCGGTGAGCTCGTTGATTGACGGCTTGTTGTGGTCGATGGGGATGGCTTTGTAGAGCTGCCCATTCGCGGCCAGTGCCTCGGCATATCCCTGGAAACGCTCCATGCGGGTGCGCATTTCGGTCATATTGGCGGCAATGGAGAAAAAGTCCTCGTAGCCGGCGTCGAGAAGCGCCTGCGTGGCATTGTACACGCCGTCGTAGAGGTTGGTCTTGATCCAGCTCGTGCCCGGGCTGTAGATGGCCGCGTCAAAAAAGACGACGGGCTTGCCGGCGCGCCTGATGCGGTCGTGGACGGCTTTGAAATTTGCCTTGGGTTGGATGATAAAGCCATCGACGCCCAGCGAGAGCATCTTGTCGACATACATGAGCTCGGTCTCGGGGTCGAAATTGCTCGTGCAAACGACCGTCTGGTAGCCCGCGGGGAGCATGACTTGTTCCATGCCGTTGAGGACGAGGCCCGCCCACTTGTTGGTGTTATCCAAAATGATGATGGCAATGACGTGGGTCTGCTTGCCGGTGAGCGTTTGCGCTTGGGCGTTGGGAACGTATCCGAGTTCCTTGATGACGCGCGCAATCTTTGCCTGCGTCTTCTCGCTAAGCTTTTCTCGTTTGTCGTTGAGGTAATACGAGACGCTTGCCGTCGAGGTTCCCGCCTCGCGGGCGACGTCTGCGATCGTAACGCGCTGTTTTGCCACAGCGACTCCTTCCGACAGATGAGCATTTTCCAACATGATGACTTTGAGTCTTGGTGAGGGATGCGCTTCGGTGAGCGACCTTTTCCTTTCATATGAGTATGCAACAAATGCGGTATACGGGTAGGGTCGAAATTTGTGACCGGCATGCGCATCTGCCGTCTACCGAGAAAATCAAATACTTCTTGACTTTTGAAATCGAGGGTAAAATCGCAGGATTCATTTTTGGTTAAACGCATAACTAAATAGCATAACCAACGCTCTGACCTGCGCGTTTACCGAAATAAGCTGGCATTAAGAAAAACGAGCACCTATATTGGTCTTGTCGAAAAGACAGCAAGTCCAAACGGCAGGGGATGCTCCGGAGGCCTCCGCAAACGGTGTCTTGCGCACGCAACTCTATGAAAAGAGGGAAGCAATGAAGATCGTAGGCGTTGCCGCCTGTACCGTGGGTATCGCCCACACGTATATGGCCCAGAAGGCGATTCAGGATGAATGCGCCGCCCGTGGCATCGAGTGCAAGGTCGAGGCTCAGGGTGGCCTGGGTATCGAGAATGAGCTCACGCAGGAAGACGTGGACTCCGCCGACCTGGTCCTGGAGTCCGTCGACGTGGGTGTCGAGAACGAGGATCGTTTTGAGCAGAAGATGGCCGAGGGCAAGTTCCTCAAGGTCGGTACTTCCGACGTGATCGCCGATCCGGTCAAGATCATCGACCAGGCTGTCGAGATTATCAAGGCGACGGGCGGTGCCGTTGACGCGCCCAAGGCCGAGGCCAAGGCAGAGAAGAAGGCCGTCTCCGCTGCCCCGCAGGCCCCGACACCGGCGTCCAGGCAGTCCATCTTTGCCGATCCTGGCAAGACGCTGCTCAATGCATTCAATACCGGCGTTTCCTATTTTATCCCCATTGTCGTTATCGGTGGCGTGTTCCTCGCCTTCTCGTTGGCATCCGGTACTGCCGGTGCTAACGGCATGGAGGTCACCAACCCGTTGATGGTGAGCCTTAACACCATCGGCATGGCCGGCATCTCTATGATGATTCCGGTGCTTGCGGCATACATCGCCTACTCGATGGCCGGCAAGCCCGCACTTGCCCCTGGCTTCGTCCTGGGCTACTTGGTCAACAACGCCGTCGTCACCCCGAGCGGCAACAGCGTTTCGACCGGCTTCTTGGGTGCCATGATCATGGCTGTCATCTGCGGTTACTTTGTCCGCTGGATGAAGACCTGGAAGGTCAACAACACCATCCAGACCATCATGCCGATCTTGATCATCCCGATTCTGACCTCGCTCGTCCTGGGCATGGCCTACATCTACATCCTGGCCACGCCGCTTGGCTTTGTGATGGATTGGCTCACCAGCGTGCTCGGTAGCCTGCAGGGCGGCTCCGCCGTCGTCCTGGGCCTGGTCATTGGTGTTATGACCGCCTTCGATATGGGTGGCCCCATCAACAAGACCGCTTCGACCTTTACCATGGCCATCATGGCCTCCGGCATCTACGGCCCCAACGGTATGTTCCGCGTCGCCGTCGCCATTCCCCCGATCGCCTGTGGTCTCGCCGCGCTTATCGCCAAGAACAAGTTCGATGACGCTGACCGTCAGATGGGCATCTCCGCGCTGTTCATGGGCTGCATCGGCATTACCGAGGGTGCCATCCCCTTTGCGGTCAAGGATCTTGGCCACACCCTGCCCGGCATCTGCATCGGCTCTGCCGTGGGCGCGGCGCTTGCCGCTTTCCAGGGCATCGACTGCTACGTTCCGCATGGTGGCTTTATTGTCGCCCTGGCCACCAACAACGTCGCGCTGTTCTGCCTGGACATCGTGATTGGCTCCTTGGTCGCCGCTGCAATCCTGATTGCCATGAAGCCCACGCTCGATAAGCAGGCCAAGTAAACCTTTAAGGACTCCGGTTGTGCGGAGGGATGGATTTGACTCCGCACAACCGCCCCTACACAACAAAATCCATCCGTACTGATAGGGCCCACATCTGGGTCCCAGGGAACTTTTGTCAAAAATCCTCTGGAGAAGGAGAACAAAATGTCCAACCTCACCATCCGCCAGGCCGTTCAGGGTATGCTCAAGCTGCAGGACAGCGGCGATCACGCAACCATGGTCGGCATTGGCCCCATGAGCCCCAACCTGATTCAGGCCGTGTTCGAGCTTGCCAAGGACGAGGATTTCCCGCCCATGTTTATCGCTAGCCGCAACCAGGTCGATATGGACGAGATGGGCGCTGGCTATGTCAACGGTTGGGACCAGACGCGCTTTGCCGCCGACATCAAGAAGGTTGCCGACGAGGTGGGTTACACCGGTCCGTACTACCTGTGCCGCGATCACGGCGGTCCGTGGCAGCGCGACGAGGAGCGTAACGCCCACCTGCCCGAGGACGAGGCCATGGAGCTCGCCCGCAAGTCCTTTGTCGCCGACATGGAGGCAGGCTTTGACCTGCTGATGGTCGACCCTACCAAGGACCCCTATCAGATCGGCAAGGTCATTCCACTCGACGTGGTGCTTCGCCGCACGATTGATCTTATCGACTACCTTGAGCAGTACCGTCGCGAGCATAACCTGCCCGAGGTTGCCTATGAGGTCGGTACCGAGGAGACCAATGGCGGCCTGACCTCCACCGACAAGTACGAGGAGTTCATTTCTCAGCTGCAGCCCGAGCTCGAGAAGCGCGGTTGCCCCATGCCCACCTTTATCGTCGGCCAGACCGGTACGCTCACCCGTTGGACCGAGCAGGTCGGTCATTACAACTTTAAGAATGCCCGCGAGCTCGCCGACATGGCCAAGCGCTACGGCGTGGGCCTGAAGGAGCACAACGCCGACTACCTGGACGATGCGACGCTGCTCGAGCACATCCCGGCACACGTGACCGCTTCCAATGTCGCCCCTCAGTACGGCACCGAGGAGACCCGCGCTTACCTCAAGCTCTGCGCTACCGAGCAGATTCTGGTCGACAACGGCCTGTGCGACGATCCTTCCGACCTGTACCACACGCTGTTGGTCAAGGCTATCAAGACCGAGCGCTGGCGCAAGTGGATGACCGGCGATGACGTTAACCTGCAGGTTGATGACATCCTGGCAGACGACGAGCTCAGCCTGAAGATTCTGGATGTCTCCGGTCACTACGCCTTCAACGACCCCGAGGTCAAGGAGCAGGTCGAGAAGCTCTACCGCAACCTCGCTGCCCAGGACATCGATGGCAAGCGCTTTGTGATCGAGCACATCAAGCGCCCGATCAAGCAGTACGTCGTCGGTCTTAACCTCAAGGGCGTCACGAGCCGCATCGAGAAGGCTCTCTAAGTAGCTTTTCCTACACGACGCCGGGCCCGGGGCATGTCCCAGCTGCGGGCCCGGCACATAGGACAAAGGGACATCCCCTTTGTCCTATTTTTTGAGTTTTGGATTCCTTAGAAGGAGTTTGCACCATGAAGTTCTTTATCGATACCGCCAACCTTGACGAGATTGCCGAGGCCAAGAGCTGGGGCTGCCTGGCCGGTGTTACCACCAATCCGTCCCTGTACGCCAAGACCGGCGGTAAGCTCGCCGACTTTGAGCCCCATATGCTCAAGATTGCCGAGTTCTGCGAGGGTCTGCCCGTGTCTGCCGAGTCTACCGCCACCACGGCCGAGGGCATGATCGAGGAGGGCAAGCGCCTTGCCGCCCTCGCCCCCAACATTGTGGTCAAGCTCCCCGTCTGCGAGGCCGGCCTCGCCGCCTGCCGCGCGCTGGCCGATGCAGGCGTGCGTGTCAACATGACGCTCGTCTTCTCGCCGACGCAGGCCCTTATGGCCGCCAACGCCGGCGCCCGCTACATCAGCCCGTTTGTCGGCCGCTTTGACGACATCGCCGAGGACGGCATCTCGCAGCTCGACAATGTCGTGACCTGCATCAAGAACTATGACTGGACCGGCAAGAACGTCGACGACACCGTCGAGATCATCACTGCTTCGGTCCGCACGCCCAACCACGTGACCCAGGCGGCTCTTCTTGGTGCCGACATCGCGACCGTGCCCATGGCCGCTCTCAAGAAGTGCCTGCATCACCCGCTGACCGACCAGGGCCTCGCCTCTTTTGAGGCTGACTGGCAGAAGGTCGTCGCTCAGGCTTAACGAGTGGATTGCCCCGGCATCGCGTCATCCGGTGCCGGGGTTGTTCTCAAGAGAGGAATTCGTATGACCAACCAGGAGCTGGCGAAGGTCGCCAATGAGGTCAGGAAGGGTGTCGTGACCGCGGTTCACGCGGCTAAGTCGGGACATCCGGGTGGATCGCTCGGCGCTGCCGACATCATGACCTATCTGTACTTTGAGGAAATGAATATCGATCCTGCCGACCCTCACAGGGCCGATCGCGACCGCTTTGTGCTCTCCAAGGGTCACGCGGCGCCGGGCCTGTATTCGGTGTTGGCAAATCGCGGCTATTTTCCCGTCGAAGAGCTCGAGACGCTCCGCCATATTGGCAGCCGACTGCAGGGCCATCCCAACATGAACGACACCCCGGGCATCGATATGTCCACCGGCTCGCTCGGTCAGGGCATCTCTGCTGCAGTTGGAATGGCACTTGCCGCTAAGCACTGGGGCGACAGCTACCGTGTCTACACGTTGCTGGGCGACGGTGAGTGCGAGGAAGGCCAGGTGTGGGAGGCGGCCATGTTTGCCGGCAACCATGCGCTCGACAATCTTGTTGCCGTCGTCGACCACAACGGCTTGCAGATTGACGGCACGATCGATGAAGTCAACTCGGCCATGCCGCTCGCGGACAAGTTCCGCGCCTTTAAGTGGCATGTGATAGAGCTAGCCGATGGCAACGACATGGCGCAGATTGAGGCGGCTTTCGCCGAGGCCCGCGAGGTGACCGGCGCGCCCGTCGCTATCATCGCCGAGACGGTGAAGGGCAAAGGCGTCTCCTTTATGGAGAACCAGGTTGGCTGGCATGGCAAGGCGCCCAATGAGGAGCAGTTTGAGCAGGCCATGGCCGAGCTCGCGGCAGCAGGAGAGGAGCTCTAATGGCAGAGGTCAAGAAAGTCGCCACGCGCGTTAGCTATGGCGAGGCACTTGTCGAGCTGGGCAATGAGCACGATGACTTTGTAGTGCTCGATGCCGACCTGGCCGCCGCCACGCAGACCGGTAAGTTTAAGGCTGCCCTTCCTGAGCGTTTCTACGACGCCGGCATTGCCGAGAGCAACTTGATGGGACTCGCCGCCGGTATCGCGACCACGGGCCGCGTTGCTTTTGCGAGCACCTTTGCGATGTTCGCCGCCGGCCGTGCGTACGAGCAGGTCCGCAATTCCATTGGCTACCCGCATCTCAACGTCAAGGTTGGCGCCACCCATGCCGGCATTTCGGTGGGCGAGGACGGCGCTACGCATCAGTGCTGCGAGGACATCGCGCTCATGCGCACGATTCCGGGTATGACGGTGATCGTTCCTGCCGATGACATCGAGGCTCGCGCCTGTGTGCGCGCCGCCTATGAGTTTGAGGGCCCGGTCTACATGCGTTTTGGCCGCCTGGCTACGCCGGTTATCAACGATCACGAGGACTATGAGTTCAAGATTGGTCGCGGCGTGGTCGTGCGCGAGGGTTCCGATGTCACGATCGTCGCGTGTGGCCTTATGGTTGCCGAGGCGCTCGAGGCAGCCGAGGCGCTCGCTGCCGATGGCATCGACGCCGAGGTCATCAACATGCACACGATCAAGCCGCTTGATGAGCGTCTGGTGGTTGCCAGCGCCAAGAAGACCGGCCGTGTGGTCACCGCAGAGGAGCATTCGATTGTCGGCGGTCTTGGCGAGGCCGTTGCCTCGGTGCTCACAGAGCAGCACCCGGTGCCCATGCGCCGCGTCGGCGTGCGCGATGTGTACGGCGAGTCTGGTCCTGCGGTCGACTTGCTGCATAAGTACGGTTTGGACGCCGACGGCATCGAAGCCGCGGTCAGGTCCGTGTTGTAGGGAGGGCTTTCCATGGGATTTGTATCTGCCAACCAAGTGACGATTGGCCACGCCGCCGCCTCGCGCGAGGACGCGTTGCATTATCTGTCTGAGCAGGCTGTTGAGCTCGGTTTTGCCGATGACGCATCTGCTGTAGAGGCGGCTTTTATTGCTCGCGAAAATGAGGCCGAGACTGGCCTTGTCGCCGGGTTTGCTGTTCCGCATGCCAAGAGCGACGCGATCCATACGCCGGGCGTTGCCGTGCTCAAGCTGGCCGAGCCCGTCGAGTGGCCGAGCTTTGACGGCGTGCCCGTCGATGTCGCGCTTGCGCTGTACGTGCCCGCCGGCGAAGCTGGAACCACGCATCTACGCCTGCTTTCAAAGGCTGCCGTGATGCTGATGGACGCCGGCTTCCGCGACAAGGTGCGCGCGAGCACCGATCCCGTCGAGATCGCGGAGCTTATTAACGCCGGGCTCGAGGGTTAGGTGTAACCCGCCCGCTCAATCAATGGATCCTTCTCCAAGGAAAAGGGCCGCAACGCCATGCGACGTTGCGGCCCTGTCTATGTTTCCCCAGATAAAACCTGCCAAAGTAAACCTGTCCCCTTTTGGCAGGTGGCAATTTATGTGTTCAGGTTGAGCATGCGCAGCGCCGAGCGGTTACGCCGTTTGTAAAACGGCGTAACTTAAAGATTCATGTTGCCGTGGATGTAGGGGGTGACCTCGGGGGAGATGTGGTCGCAGCCCAGTTCGCGCAGCGCGGACTCGATGGCGGCGGACAGCGGGGTCTTGCCTTCGGCGTCGACGGCGGTACCGCCGAGGGCGGCAATCTTGGCGACATCTGTGGGAGCGGCCTCGATATGCATGCAGCTGCCGACCAAGCGCGCGCGTACCTGTGCCAGATCAAGATCGTGCAGGTAATCTTCGCAGGCGCGAATCAGGGAGACCTTCTCGCGCGTAAGCTCCTCGCCTGTGGGAACGCGCGTGGCAAGACAGGCTCCCGCCGGAAGGTTCCAAACGGGATAGCCCCATGCGCGCAACAGCTTGCGCTCTTCGTCCTTGGTAAAGCCGACCTCCATAAGCGGCGATCGTACGCCGAGCTCTTCTGCCGCGCGCATGCCGGGGCGGTAATCGCCGCGATCGCTTGCATTGCTGCCATCGATGACGGTGGGAAAGCCGAGCGACTTGGCGTGGTTGACGATAGCGGTAAAGCCGGCGTGCTTGCAGTGGTAGCAGCGGTCGGCATCGTTGCAGGCTACTCGGGGGAGCTGCAACTGATCGACCGAAAGGTTGAGCACAGGGAGCTTAAAATGCGACCCTTCTTCGGCTTGCCCGTCAACGGACCGCTCAAACGAAGCCTGCTCGGGCGTGCCGATGAGCGGCGTGGTGAGGTGGACGAGAAGCGTGTCGGCAGGCATGATGCGGGCGCAGACCGCGGCCAAAAAGCTGCTGTCGACGCCGCCGGAAAAGCCGATGGCGACGCGTCCATATGCCAAAAGCAGCTGCTCGAGCGCTGCGAGTTTGTCCTGAAGCTCCTCTGCAGGTGCGGTGGTGTCTGAAAACATGAAACGATCCTTGCCATTGAGTACTCGGTCGAAAACTATAATCCTACCGGGCTGCTTGTCATAAGACTTCTACTTATGTAACGAAAGTGCAATATGCTATATACGTTATATACAAGTTTGTAAAGTGCGGTAGAGTGGCAGTAACGCAATCCGGTGAGGGGGACCGATATGATCAAGGCTGTTATTTTTGACATGGACGGAACGCTGGTCGATACCGAGCGTCTGGGCATCAAGGCATGGAAAGCGCCCGCTGCTGAGCTGGGTGTCGCGATTGATGACACGCTGATTCATCAATTTATCGGTCGCACACTGCCCGATGTCATGGACATCCTTGAGGCGCATTACGGCAGCAGAGAAACCGCCGAGGCGCTCTATCATCGCCATAAGGAGATTCGCGACGAGATGGTCAAGACCGATCTGGAGCTTAAGGCCGGCGCTGCCGAGTGCATAGACGAGCTGCTGGCTGCGGGCTATCACGTGGGCCTTGCAACGTCGTCGCGCCTCGTTACGGCCGAGCGCAACCTTAAGATGGTCGGCCTCTTTGACAAGTTTGAGACGGTGGCTTGCGGCGAGGACGTCGTGCACGGCAAGCCCGATCCCGAGATGTATCTGCTTGCCTGCGAGCGCGCGGGCTTTGCCCCCGAGGAATGTGCCGTGGTCGAGGATTCGCGCAACGGCTGCGTCTCGGGTATCACGGCGGGTTGCCATGTCTTTGCCGTCCCCGATATTGTGCCGCTGCCGCAGGACGTGGTGGATGGCTGCGAGGCCGTGCTCGATACGTTGTTCGATCTGATGGCGGCGGTCAAGGCCGTGCGCTAGACTCTGCGCCTGAGCCATTTCAATTGCATTTTAAAGACGCGGTCAACCGCTTAGCCGGGTGGCCGCATCTATATCCAAGATCCTGAACGTGCCCGTGGACGTTGTCTGCCGCTAGCGGTGACAACGACGCCCGCGCGGAAGCGTCGATACAGCCAGCCCCTCTTATCTCGCCTAGACTGCAGTTTTGGCCGCTAAGAGGGGCTTTGTGCTTTAAATGATCGAGACGGCAGCCTTGGCAACGGGCTGGCAGGGGCTTTGGGCGTTACGAGTTACTCCAGGAGCCAGTCGATTACGTTACGCTTGCGAACTCCTTCGTAGTTTGCGTCGGCAAATAGCGTGTCGAGCGTAAGAAGTGTCTTGGGATAGTTGTCTCGGACTTTGTTAAAGGGGGCCAGCTCGCGGTTGAGGGTAGTTTCGTCGAGCGTGGTGGCTGAAACCTGAAAATAGGCCGTTTCGTCTGAGCCTAGGGCAACAAAATCGATTTCCCCATCATCGATATCGCCCACGTAGACGTCGTATCCGCGGCGTAGGAGCTCGAGATAGACAACATTTTCGAGGATATGACCGATGTCGCTGCTCTGAGTTTTGACGAGAGCGCCTCTAAGTCCAAGGTCAACGGCGTAGTATTTGCCGTTTGTTGTAAGAAGCTGCCGACCGCGTACGTTGTAGCGCGGTGCCGAATACAGCACGAGACTGTCTGTTAGCCCTTTGAGGTACTTGGCGACGGTTTTCTGGTCAGTTTTGTTGCCGTTGGACGAGAGCGTGTCGGAGATTTTTTTAACCGAGATTCGACTTCCGACGTTATGGAGTAGGAACTTGGTGATATCGCGCAGGGTCGAGACGTCCGAGACCTTCAAGCGTTCGATAACGTCGCGTATGACTATGGTGTCGTAGAGGCTCATAAGGTAATCGCGCGCCTGGGAGCCCTGGATACCCGTTTCGGCGATAAAGGGAAAGGAGCCCCGGGTGATGTACTCGTCAAACAGCTGGGTAGGAGCCTTTCCGCCATTAGTTTTTGCCGAGCAAAACTCTTTAAAGGAGAGGGGCAGCATCTTGAGCTCTACGTAGCGACCGGATAGTAAGGTTGCCAGCTCGCTCGAGAGCAGATAGGCGTTGGAACCGGTTATGTAGAGATCGACATTGTCCCTGATAAATAGGCTGTCGACGGCTTTTTCGAAGTGCTCGACATGCTGTATCTCGTCCAGAAAAACGTAGTTCATCTTATCGGGGACGAGTCTGGCGGAAACGTAGTCGTAGAGTGCTCTATACGACGTAAGAGACTCGAACTCCAGATCTTCAAAGTTGAGGGATATAACTTGGGCATCTGTGGTTCCATGGTCGCGCAAATGACCACGGTAAATCTCGAATAGCTTCGATTTACCGGACCTGCGCACGCCCGAAACGACCTTGATAACATGCGAGTCTTTCCACGAAATGAGCCAGTCGAGGTACTGTTTGCGGTCAATCAAATCCATAAAGCCTCTCCCTGGGTCTGAAAACATTGGAACAAAATCAATATTTATATGAAATTATAAAAAATATGGAACCTAATCCATTTTATCAAAACAACTCATGAAAATATAGATTGCATTCCATAAATATCTGTAGCTGTAGCTGTAGCTGTAGCCTTGGCTAATGGGCGTGGGGCCAGCAAAAAGCGCCACAGCGGGGCTGTTTCCGCTGCGGCGCTTTTTACTACAGGTAGGCGCCCAGGTTGATGGCGGTGGCTTCGGCCTGGCTGCTTGCCTGAGTGCTGGCGCGTTCCAGCAGGAACGGCCGCACGAGTTCTTGGCGGTTGATGTCCTCGATGGCCGTGACCGCGGTGACGGTGCGCGCGGCGGAGCCGATGCGGACGCGTTTGGTCTTGGCGGCGGGCTTGTTCTCGATTTGCTCCATGAGGAGCTGCACGCCCTTGCGGCCAATTTCGTAGCCCGGCGGTGCCACCGTGGTGAGTGGGACCGACCCGCTCCAGGCGAGCGGGTTGCCGTCGCAGCCGGCCACGCGGACCTGCTCGGGGACGGAGATGCCTTTATCGACCAGCGCCGAGATGACGCCCGAGGCCAGTACGTCGGTGAGGCCGACCACGAAGTCGGGGCGCTCGTCCGCGGGGCGCTCGGCGATTTGGGCACCGATGCCGTAGCCGTCGGCAGCGGTATTCCATTCGCCGGCGTCGATGACTTCGATCTTGATATCGGGGTGCAGGGCAAGGGCCTTGTGAATGCCAAGCACGCGCAGGGTGAGCTGCATAAATGCCGCTCTGCCCACAACGGTGATATGGCGTGCGCCACGGGCGATGGCGAGCTCGGCGATAATGCGCCCCTGCGCCTCGTTGTCGGCGGCCACGTAATAACCGGGCTCGGAACAGTGGATGTCCAGATGGACGATCGGCACGGGCATCTTGGCCATGGCGGGGTGCCAGTCGGGGGACGCCATGGGCTGAACCATGACGCCGGACATCTGCGTGCCCATAAAATAGCGCAGGTAATGGTCCTCGAGAATGTCGTCGTTATCGGCATTGGCGATGAGCAAGTCATAGCCGTGCTTGCGGGCCTCGTTATGGGCGCCGCTGGCAATTTGGAGCGAGAAGCCGTGGTCGAGGCGGGGGAGGACGAGGCCAAAGGACTTGGTGGTGCCGCCGGCCAGCTGGCGAGCGCTTTGGTTGGGCAGGTAACCCAAGCGATTGATGGTCTCGTTGATGAGCTTAAGGGTTTCGGGGCGCAGCTTTTCGGGGTGGTTGAGCGCGTTGGACACCGTGCCCAGCGAGACCCCTGCCTCGCGCGCGACGTCGCTGATTTTTACCTTTGCCATAGCGGCCCCTTTGATGCGTTTCAAGTACAAGCCAGATTGTAGCATCCCAAACCTACCAAAAAGGGACAGGTTTGTTTTGGCAGGTTTTATCTGGGGAAACGCCGTTGCCAGCGCGACCACCACGAAGGGGACAGACACCTTTGTGGTGGTTTGAGCTGCCTGGGCCTTCAATTGTCTCGATCTGTAACATCTGGACGTCAAAACCGGCTCTACCTGTTACAAATCGAGACATAGTGCGGGGGCCGAACTGTAATGTCTCGATCTGTAACACTAAGCTGGCTTGTTGCGGCCCAGATGTTACTGATCGAGATCTTTCGCCGGGACAGAGCGCCGACCCGATCAAGCCACCACAAAGGTGCCTGTCCCCATCATGGTGGCTTGGGCATGTGTGCATCGAGTGGTATCTAAGTTGAGATACCACTTCTGGTATATCAGCTTGAGCTTGCGTGAGTACAATACTCGAACGTTATACGTCTCAGCGCCCCCTGTGCGTGGACGTTTTGCAGTCACGCGAACGAAGGGATTTATCCTATGTGCGGAATTGTCGGCTACACCGGCTCTGATATTGCAAAGAACATCCTGGTCACAGGTCTTAAGCGCATGGAGTATCGCGGCTATGACTCCTCGGGCGTCGCGCTCGAGGTGGGCGAGGGCGCCGCGGCGCACCTCGACGTTATCCGCCGCGTGGGTAAGGTTGCGGGCCTGGAGAGCGAGCTTTCCAATATCGATAGTGACGCAACCTGCGGTATCGGTCACACCCGTTGGGCCACCCACGGCAAGCCTTCCGTCGTTAACGCCCATCCCCACACCAGCTGCGACGGTCGCATCGCCATCGTCCACAACGGCATCATCGAGAACTTCGCTGAGCTGCGCGAGGAGCTGGAGGGCCGCGGCCATCACTTTAAGAGCGAGACCGATACCGAGGTCTTCGCGCATCTGATCGAAGAGGTTTATGCCGAGACGCACGACCTGATGGCTTCCGTGCGCGAGGCCTGCACCCACGTGGTGGGCGCCTATGGCTTGGCCGCCGTGTGCGCCGACGAGCCTGGCGTAATCGCCGTCGCCCGTAAGGATTCCCCGATCGTGGTCGGCATGGGCGAGACCGGCTCCTACGTTGCCTCCGACGTGATCGCGCTCATCGACGCCACCCGCGATGTCGTGGTGCTCGAGGACGGTCAGTTTGCCAAGCTCACGCCCGCAGGCGTCGAGTATACCGACGAGGCCGGCAATGTCATCGAGCCCAAGGTCACTCACATCGACTGGGACCTGGACATGGCCGAAAAGGGTGGCTACCCCGACTTTATGCTCAAGGAGATCCACGAGCAGCCGCGCGTCGTGCGCGATACCCTGGTTGGCCGCATGACCCCCGCCGGTGAGCTTGATATCGACGAGCTGGGCCTGTCCCTCGAGGAGCTCAACGACATCGACCGTGTCTACGTGATCGCCTGCGGCACCAGCTATCACGCCGGCCTCATCGCCAAGAACCTTATTGAGGGCTGGGCTCGCATTCCCACCGAGGTTGAGGCTGCCAGCGAGTTCCGCTATCGCAACCCCATCATCACGCCGACGACGCTCGTCGTTGCCGTGTCCCAGTCGGGCGAGACGGCCGATACCCTCGCCGCCATTCGCGACGCGCGTATCAAGGGCGCCAAGGTCTTTGGCATCACCAACGTGGTGGGCAGTCCCGTGGCGCGCGAGAGCGACGGCGTCATCTATACCAAGGCCAACAAGGAGATCGCGGTCGCCTCGACCAAGAGCTTCATCGGTCAGGTTGTGAGCCTGACGCTTTTAGCTCTGCTGCTGGCGCAGGTCAAGTACCGTCTGACCACCAAGCAGACGCGCATGATGTTCCGCGAGCTTTCCGATACGGCCGAGCAGATCCAGTGGATTTTGGACACGCAGACCGAGGCCGTGCACGAGGCCGCCCTGCTGTGCAAGGACGCGCAGTCGGCGCTGTTCGTGGGCCGCGGTATGGGCGCTGCCATCTCCTACGAGGGCGCACTCAAGCTCAAGGAGGTTAGCTACCTGCACGCCGAGGCGTATGCTGCCGGCGAGATGAAGCACGGCCCCATCGCGCTGATCGATCCGGGCTTCCCCGTCATCGCCGTGGCTACCAAGAGCGCAACCTACGACAAGACCGTGTCGAACCTTATGGAGTGCAAGGCGCGCGGTGCCGAGGTCATCGTCGTTGCCACCGAGGGCGACGAGGAGATCAACAAGATTGCCGACTGCATCATCCGCGTGCCGGCCGTCCGCGACGTGTTCAGCCCCATCACGGCGAGCGTCCCGCTGCAGCTGCTCGCCCGCGAGGTCGCCATCCTGCGCGGTTGCGACGTCGACCAACCCCGAAACCTCGCCAAGAGCGTCACGGTAGAGTAGTTGTTGTTCCGGCGTTTTGCCAAACGCCGGAACTGCTCGACGCTGTGCGAGCCGCATTCACGCCAATCTGACGTTCAATTTCGAGGGCGCGACCAGAAGGTCAGCGCCCTCTCATTTCACGTCACCTTGGCGCAAATGCGGCTCGCTCGCT
>JAIIUG010000156.1:0-2251 GCA_022739635.1 Collinsella sp.
GCGGCCTCCTCGGCAGCCTGGGCGGCGGCGAACTGACGGCGCTCCTCCTCGCGTGCCTTCTCGGCGGCGATGCGCTCGCGCTCGGCCTCGGCAGCGCGTGCCGCCTCCTCGGCGGCGGCTGCCTGCTCCTCGGCCTGCTTGGCGGCCTCGACTTCCTGGGCGCGGGCCTCGATCACCGAGGCGAGCTGCTTGCGGACCATAGCGACGTAGGCGTCCTCCAGGGCGGAGGAGGCGGACTTAGCGGGAATCTTCATTTCGGCGAGATGACCCATCAGTTCCTTAGAGGTCATGCCGAACTCTTTGGCCAGGGTGGACACACGGACTTTTGCCATATGACTTCACCTACCCTTTCTGGCACCTTGGGTGCCTAGAGACTGAACGAGCGTGGGGTATGCGCTGGGACCTGCCCGGCGCGACCGCGCGCTAGATCAGGTCCTCCGCATCATCGAAGGCGTCGGTGTCGTGGACACCGCAGAAACGGGAGCCGGGACGGGCCTGGTTGCGGCACTGGATGCCGTCCTCGGACACGAACTCGCAGCGACGGACGTCCTCGTCCTCCTCGTCACCGATCAGATCGGCGGCGGGCTCCTCGTGAACGGGAACGTTCTTGAGGATGTCGGCGGCAAGGGTCTCGGACTTGATGTCGATGTGCCAGCCGGTCAGGCGCGCGGCGAGGCGGGCGTTCTGGCCCTCCTTGCCGATGGCGAGGGACAGCTGGTCGTCGGGCACGATAACGCCGGCGTAGGCCTTCTCCTCGTCGATAAGGACGCGGGTGACCTTGGCGGGCGACAGGGCGTTGGCGACGTAGACGGCCGGATCGGCATCCCACAGGATGACGTCGACGCGCTCGCCACGGAGCTCGCCCACGACGGCGCGAACACGGCTGCCCTTGGGGCCGACGCAGGCGCCAACGGGATCCAGACGATCGTCGAGCGAGTGGACGGCGACCTTGGAGCGCTGGCCGGGCTCGCGGGCGATCGACTTGATCTGGACGGTGCCCTCATAGATCTCGGGCACCTCCTGCTCAAACAGACGACGCATGAGCTCGGGGTGGGTACGGGAGATGACAATCGGCGGACGGCTGTGCTCGCCGCGAACCGGCTGCAGGTTGGAGTTGGGGTCGCGAACGTCGATGATCACGGCCTTGATGTGCTGGTTGTGCAGGTAGCGCTCGCCCATCGGACGCTCGTTGCGCTCGTTCTCGTAACGGCGCTGGTCGAAGTGCGGAAGCTCGGCCTCGACGCCCTCGCGAATCTTGACGATCGTGAAGTCGGGCGTGGACTGCAGCACAGTACCGCTGATGAGGTCACCGATGCGGCCGGAGAACTCCTCGTAGATCTGCTCGCGGGCGGAGTTGCGCACGATGGCGTTGATCTCGGCCTTGGCGTGCTGGGCGGCGATGCGGCTCGTGTTCTTGGGGGTGACGTCGATCTCCTCGAACTCGGTGAAGTTGCCCTCCTCGTCCATGGAATCGTCGATCGGCTCCAGACGGTAGACGTAGATCTTGCCGGTGGTGCGGTCGATGGTCACCTTGGCGCCCCACTCAAGATGCAGGATCTCGGCATAGCTCTTGGCGAGCGACTGCTCCAGGCGGTCGATCAGGTAGAGCTGGTCGATGTGCTTCTCCTGGCAAAGCTCCATCAGGGCGGACATCATGTCGGATGCTGCCATCTTACTTTCCTTCCTTCGCGGGCTTGAAGTCATAGGTGGGCTTCAACTTGCACTTTTTAACATCAGAGAAATCGAGGGTAACGGACTCGCCGTCCTCGAGCTCGAGGGTCACGTTCGTCTCGGTGGCGGCGGCAATCTTGCCGGCGTACTTGCGACGGCCCTCGGTGGCGGTGGAGGTGAGCTCGCAGTTCTCGCCCACAAAGCGGGCAAAGTCACTCGGGCGGCGCAGCGGGCGCGCCATACCCGGGCTCGACACCTCGAGCGTATAGCTCGAAGAGATGGGGTCGAGCTCCTCAATCACATCGCCGACCCATTTGGTGTTGGCCGTGACGTCATTGAGCGACAGGCTCTGACCCTCGGCACCCTCGATACGCACGCGCACGCAGGGAGCCTTGGTGGCACCCACGAGCTCAACGTCGACGATGTCGACATCATGCTGGGGAGCAACGGCCTCGAGCGCGTCGATGATCGCCTGCTCGGTCTTGGTCTTGACCATTGCGGCACCTCCATCCATACAAAAAAGAAGCGGGGCCGAAACCCCACTTCTTTCAATTACAACTTCATTTGCAAGCAAACTATA
>JAIIUG010000036.1:0-20372 GCA_022739635.1 Collinsella sp.
CCTCTGGCACTTCAACAACATTGTCGCAGCCCCGACCCGCGGTCACGAGCGGGGGCTCCTGTCGTTTCCGTGCCCTCGGATTGGGTCATAGTGTCTGTCCGTCCTCTACCTGCGGCGTTGCCTTGCTCCGGATGCGGTATGCTCAACCTGCGGGGTTTCCAAGGTAGTCATTGGGGACGTTCTTAAATGACTAGGTTGGGTAAATTGCCTTTCAAATTTATTCAATTTGTTTTGTTAGAAATTAAGCTATTTACCTGCTTAAAGCAATTAACGGTGTGCATCTGCAATTGAATATATTGCTCGAAAAATCGTCCAAGAAGTCGCGGGGTCCTTTTTGGTGCGTCGCGCGTCAAGTGATTTGGCAAGTTCTTGGTTAGATATTGGTCAGTTTTGGGGCAACCTTGCCAAAAGCTTGACGAATGCAAATCTAGACGTCGACGAATGAACACTTTGGACGGGGCCAAACCAAAATTCTGGGCTGATTCTCGATAATCGCCTTCAATCGTCCCTTGCCAAGCGCTGGCCTCGCGTACAATCTGCTCCGACATTCGCGCGCCGCCCGGCGCTTAAGAGGGGAGGACCCCATGGCAAACGAGATCTGGACCATCAAGCGTTGTCTCGAGTGGACCAAGGAGTACCTGGCCGAGCGCGGTGAGGAGCATCCCCGTCTTTCTGCCGAGTGGCTGCTGTGCGCAGCAACGGGTCTGGCGCGCATCGACTTATATATGCGCATGGACGAGACGCTCGATGCAGCTCAGCTCGAGACCATGCACGCAGCGGTCGTCCGTCGCGCCAAGGGCGAGCCGCTGCAGTACATCACCGGCAGCACGCAGTTCCGCATGATCGACGTCGCGTGCGCACCTGGTGTGCTCATTCCGCGTCCCGAGACCGAGATGCTCGTCGAGGAAGTCCTCAATTATCTGGATGCCGAGGTGCTGAGCCCCGAGGCTGCCGCCCGTCAGCGCGTTGAGCTGCCTTGGAACGATGAGGTCGAGCAGGCTCGCAAAGCCGAGGCGGCGCTGGCCGACGAACGCGCGACCGCCGAGCGTCGTGCCGCCAACCTGACGGCCGCCGATGAGGCTGCGCTGGGTAGCGACGTGCTCGGTAGCCGCGCCTATGCCGAGGAACTTGCCGATCGCGAGGCCAAGGAAGCCGCCGTGCAGGCGGCAGAAGCAGAGGCCATGGAAACCCCCGAGCCCGAGCTCGACGAATACGGCATCGCCATTGAGGGCAACGACCAACAGACGACTCCCGCGCAAGATGCCGCCGAGGCCAACGTGCCTGCCCCAGCCGAGCCCCGCACTGCCCGCGTTCTCGAGGTCGGCTGCGGCACGGGCTGCATCTCGCTCTCGCTTGCCTGGGAGCGTCGCGGCCACGTCACCTGCACTGCTACCGATATCGAGCCGCGCGCCATCGACCTGGCCACCAAAAACCGCGACGCGCTCGGGCTCACGTCCGATGAGGTCGCCTTCAGCCTCACCAACCTGGTGAGCTCCATTCCCCACGACGAGTGGGGCACCTTTGACGTGCTCGTCTCCAACCCGCCTTACATTCCGACCGATGTCATGCGCTCGCTGCCGCACGAGGTCAAGGACTTTGAGCCCGATCTGGCGCTCGAGGGCGGTGCCGACGGCCTCGATATCTTCCGCCGCCTGCTCAACGCGGCGCCCTACATGTTGCGCGCCGGCGGCCTCTTTGCCTGCGAGCTCTACGAGGGCGCGCTCGACGCTGCGGCCGAGCTCTGCCGTCAAGCGGGTCTGTCGGACGTGCGCATCGTCCACGACCTCACCGATCGCCCCCGCATCGTCCGAGCCATCGTCACCGAGCCCAAGCAGCGTATTTAAGCTGAACTAATAGACATTTGCTCAAGTTTGCTCTTGCAATATACCGTAAAACTTCTACTATAGAAGGAGGAAGGTATGTCGAATCAGCTGCATCGGTACCGTATTGTGCTTGATTACATTGAACCTTGGCTTGATGAGCAGGATGAAGCTACGATGAAGCAGATTTATGCAGACCTTTTGGTGCTCGAGAAGGAAGGTCCCAGCCTTGGTCGTCCACTGGTTGATCGCGTTAAGGGCTCGAAGCTTCATCATTTAAAGGAGCTGAGAGTGACTTCGTGTGGTGGGCAGGTGATTCGCATCCTCTTCGCCTTTGACCCCAAGCGCCAGGCGGTATTGCTATTGGCGGGTGATAAGTCGCGAGCGGGATCGTCAAGGGCAAAATGGAACGGCTGGTATGCGATCAACATTCCAAAGGCCGAGCAACTATACCGTCGCCACGTAAGGAGGCTCGATCGAGATGGAACTGCATGAGTATATGGAATCTCGCGGGATAACGCGCGAATCCATTACCGCCGAGCAGGAGAGGACTCGCGATCGTATCGAAGCCTATAAGCTTGCTGAGATTCGCAGGCTAAAAGATCTAACACAGGCGTCGGTCGCCCAGTCGATGGGCGTTTCTCAAAAACGTGTATCCGAGCTCGAGCGCGGGGAGTTGGGGTCGATGAGGCTCGACACGCTGAGCAGGTACGCAGAGAGCCTCGGCGGAAAACTGGTTGCAAGCATCGAGTTTCCCGATCGTACCGTTACGCTTGCGCGCTAATAATCTTCAATTAACCCCCTCACTTTCACCGACTACTAGAGCCGCTCACCAAACCAACATGCGCTCTGGGCAAATAGATTGAACGTTTCGTGCGAGAATGCCCCACAGTAAACAAACTTGCACCAGAGCGTAAGGGGCTGGCATACACATGCAGACGGTCTATCGGGTATACGAGGGAACGCGCGAGCCGCATCGGCTTGCCGTTGAGCGTACGGCCGAGGTGCTCGGCTGTGGCGGTCTGGCCCTGATCCCGACCGAGACCGTCTATGGTGTCGCTGTGGCAGTTAACGCCTTTTCGGACGCCGTGCCTCAAGATACAAGTGAATTCCCATCGTGGCCGCGCGATCCGCAGGCCACCGTCAACGGCGCCGCGGTCCCTGCGCTCGGCACCGGCTATCGCCGTATCTTCACTCTCAAGCAACGTGAACTCACGCAAACCGTCGCTTGGCTGGTCGATGGCGTCGAAGCACTCGACCGCTATGGCGTGGATATCCCGGAAGATGCCCGCGTACTCGCGCGACGATGCTGGCCGGGAGCCCTGACTATCGTGATTAAGGCAGCCCCCTGCGTGCCGACCTTTATGCGCGCTGCCGACGACACCGTGGCCCTGCGCGCTTCGGCCTCTCCCGTGGTCCAAGCGCTCATCCGCGCCTGCGGCAGTCCCCTTGCCTGCACGAGCGCCAATACACATGGGGCGCCCTCGCCGGCAAGCTTTGCCGCCGTCGAGGGTCGCATCCTGGAGGGGGTCGATGTTGCCGTCGACGCCGGTGAGACCCCGTGTCGCGACGCCTCGACCATTGTGTCGTTCCAGCACGGCGGGCTCCAGATCCTGCGCCGAGGCGCACTTCCCGCATCAGAGATCGAGCGGGTCCTGTCCGACCCGATGCAATAGAAAGGTGTAAGCGATGTCGTTGAATCTGGGCAGCCTGGGCATGGAAGATGCCTCGTTTAACTTTGGCGGTTCCTACATCATGGCACTCGACTGCGGCACCACCTCGGTACTTGCGACCATCGTCGACGAGTACGGATGCATCGTCGCGCAGGCACGTCGCAGCGTCAAAACCAGCTTCCCGCGCCCTGGCTGGGTGGAGCAAGACCCCATGGCGGTGCTTGCCAGCCAGATCGCGGTCATGATGGAGGTCCAGTTTAAGAGCGGCATCCATTCTGACCGCATTGCCGCCATCGGTATCTCCAACCAGCGCGAGACCACGGTGGTGTGGGACCGCATAAGCGGCCAACCCATCTATAACGCCATCGTGTGGCAATGCCGTCGCACCGCACCTCTGATCGACGAGCTGGTCGAGCAGGGCGCAGAAGAGCTGGTGCGCTCCCGCACGGGGCTTACGCTCGACCCGTATTTCTCGGCCTCCAAGGTGCAGTGGATTCTCGATAACGTCGACGGTGCGCGTGAGAGCGCGGCGGCGGGTGACCTCATGTTCGGCACCATCGACACCTGGCTCATCTACAACCTCACCGGCGGTCAGGTCTTTGCCACCGACTACACCAATGCCAGCCGCACCGCACTCTTTAATATCCATACGCTCGATTGGGACGACGATCTGCTGGCGCTTTTCGACGTCCCGCGTTCCATGATGCCCGAGGTTCGTTGGAGTTCGGGCGACTACGGTCGCGTCGCGAGCGACATCATGACCAACATGCCACCCATCATGGGCGTGGCGGGCGATCAGCAGGCGTCGCTGTTCGGCCACTGCTGCTTCCGTCCCGGCCAGACCAAAAACACCTATGGCACGGGTTGCTTTATGCTCATGAATACCGGCGACGAGATCGTCGAATCCAAGAACGGTCTGGTCTCCACGATCGGTATCGCCGCTGACGGCAAGATCAGCTATGCGCTCGAGGGTTCTATCTTTGCCGCAGGCTCCACCATGAACTGGCTGCGCAACAACATGGGCATCATCTCGAGCGTGAGCGAGTCCGCGCAACTCGCCGCTTCGATCAACGACAACGAGGGCTGCTACTTCGTCCCCGCCTTCGCAGGCCTGGGCGCTCCCTGGTGGGACCCGCATGCTCGCGGTATCGTGTGCGGCCTGACCGGTGCCTCGAGTCGCGCGACCATTGTGCGTGCGGCCTGCGAGTCCATGGCCTATCAGAGTTATGACGTGCTGCGTGCCATGGAGCAGGACGTGGGGCTTTCGATTGAGCGCCTGTCCGTCGATGGCGGTGCCTCGCGCAACGAGTTCATCATGCAATTCCAGGCCGATCTGCTGGATATCCCCGTGCTGCAGTGCGAGACGGTGGAGACCACGGCGATCGGCGCCGCGTACTTGGCGGGCCTTGCCGTCGGCTACTGGGAGGATTTGGAGGAGCTGGAGCAAAACGCTCAGATCGTCAAAATCTTCCATCCTCATATGTCCGCCGAGCGCCGTGAGAGCAACCTCGCTGGTTGGCGTGATGCCGTCAAGCGTTCGCTCAGCACCGTTCAGTAGGGTTGCGACGGGGCACTCGATACAACAAACCGTTAAACTTATGCACGGCGCGCGGCAACAACGTCGCCGTGCGCCTTGTCAGCAAGGCCATCTTCCGGCCGCAACGAAAGGGGCTTCAACCCATGACCGTCACCTACGATACGTCCCGTGTGACCCTTGTCGATCACCCACTCGTCCAGCACAAGCTGTCGATCTTGCGCGACAAGAGCACCGGCACCAATCAGTTCCGCCAGCTCGTGCGCGAGCTTGCGCTTTTTGACGGCTACGAGGCCATGCGCGACCTGCCCATGGAGGACGTCGAGGTCGAGACCCCCATCACCACCGCCACGTTTAAGCAGCTCGCCGGCAAGAAGCTCGCCATCGTTCCCATCCTGCGTGCAGGCCTTGGCATGGTCGATGGCATCCTCGACCTGGTGCCCTCCGCTCGCGTGGGCCATATCGGCATGGAGCGCGACGAGGTTACCCACGAGCCGCATGAGTATTACTGCAAGATGCCCAAGGATATCGACCAGCGCATTTGCCTGGTTGTCGACCCCATGCTGGCCACGGGTGGCTCAGCCGAGATGGCTATCAGCTACCTGCGCGAGCGTGGTGTCAAGGACATCCGCATGCTGTGCATCGTCGCGGCCCCCGAGGGCCTCAAGTCGCTGACCGAAAAAGATCCCGATGTGCATATCTATACCTGCGCCATCGATGACCATCTCAACGAGGCCGCCTACATCGTTCCCGGCCTGGGCGACGCCGGCGACCGCATCTACGGCACGCTCTAGCCGTCGGGCCTTGTCGGCTGCAGTCACAAATACGAAGAAATGGTGCGCGCGGGCGAGCAAAAGACGTCCACGCGCACTCCTGTTAACGGACGTTTAGCCCTGAGGGGTTCGAGAAAAACGTATTACCTACCTGCGGGATAAAGAAGGTCTTAAGAAAACGTACAGCTGCGTATTAACCGATGCTTTTTCGGTTGTACTTTAGCGATTGGCTCGTACAATAGTCACCAATGTTTGGCGGGAACTGTTCTGGGAAGCGTTAAAAAGGAAAGTGAGGACGCCAATGTTTCAGATAGCCGATCTGCTCGCTATCGTTGCAGGCGCCATCGCGGGCGCGGTCGCCTTTCTTCCCTTTGTCTTTACGCTCAAGCCGGTTCTTGACGATAAACAGAATGCGGACATGCTCAAGGGCATGGTGAGTCTCGCGGTCTCGGCGATCGCGTTGCTTGTCTTTACCTTGGTTGTGTTTGCGTTGTTCGGAGAGGCATTTCGCATGTTCCTCCTGGGCGAGGCGATCGGCTTCGTGGCCTTTATGGCCGCCTGCACGGTTCGCGTCGCCAAGGCGCTGCGAGATCCTCATGAGGTCGAAAGGTAAGTCGTGGAAATTTTTGAAAAGCTGCCTGATGAGATTAATCATCTGGTCAGCGAGTTCAGCTCCACCCCTGTCGTGGGCGATCTGAGCTGCGGCATCACGCAGTACTCATTTTGGCTGATCGTCTCCACGATCGTGCTCCTGATCGTCCTGGCCGTGTTCAAGAAGAAGCAGACCCTGGTTCCCAAGGGCTTCTTCGTCAACGGTTTCGAGTACATCATCGAGTACGTCGAGAACGATATCGGCAAGGGCGTCGTGGGTGAGAACTGGAAGAAGCACTTCCCGTTCCTGTGCTCGCTTTTCCTGTTCATCCTGATCAATAACATGATCGGCCTGATCCCGGGAATGAAGCCCGGCACCGGTGCAATCGGCTCCACCGCCGCGCTCGCCATCTTCGCCTTCGTGTACTTCATCTACTACGGATGCAAGGCTCACGGCGTGATCGGCTACATCAAGAGCCTCGCCCCGCAGGGCGTGAGCTTCCCGATGAACGTGCTCGTGTGGGTCGTCGAGCTTTTCTCGACCTTCCTGCGCCTCATCACGCTCGCCGTCCGTCTGTTCTGCAACATGTTTGCAGGACACGTGGTCATGGGCTCGTTCGCCATCATGGCGAGCATGTTCATGCAGCCGCTGCTTCAGCAGGTTTCCGCGGCCCACGCCGTCGGCGCCTTGCCTTCGCTGGCCTGGCTTGCCATCCTCATCCTGATCTATGCGATCGAGCTTGTGGTCGGCGCCATCCAGGCTTACGTCTTCACGGTCCTTACCGCCGTGTATGTCTCCGAGGCAGAGGAGGTCGCGGAGGAGGAGTAATCTTCCGTTCGCGCCTCAAAGGTAAGGCAATTCGTTAAACCGCCGGTGCCCGTACCCATGGAGCCCGGCAGTTATAAAAAGGTTATCCTGCGTGAAATAAGACACGCACGACAAAGGAGGAATCGTGGGAGTTATCGGTTACGGTCTCGGTGTTATCGGCGCTGGTCTTGCTATCGGCCTGTCTGCTCTGGGTGCTACGGGTGCTATGGCCCGTCAGCCTGAGGTCCAGGGCCGCGTGTTCACCGTCTTCATCATGGGCTCCGCCTTCGGCGAGGCTCTGGCTCTGATCGGCTTCGTTGTCGCGCTGATCGTTAAATAGCACGGAGCGTCAAGTATGAATCTTTCATCCCAGAAGAGCGCGATCGCACTCTCCGCGTCCGCGGCCGCGCTGCTCATGCCGGTTTCCGCGTTCGCCGAGGACGGCGCTGCCGGTGCGGACATCCTCATCCCTAAGATGGCGGAGTTCATCCCGGCGCTTATCGCCTTCCTGATCATCTGGATCGTGCTGGCCAAGGTCGCCCTGCCGGGCATCATGAAAACCATGGAGGAGCGCGGCAAGAAGATCGAGGAGAGCCTCGACGAGGCCGAGAAGACCAAGCAGGAGGCTATCGCCAAGCGCGCTGAGTCCGACTCGATCGTCACCGACGCCCGTCGTCAGGCTGCCGACATCGTTCTCGAGGCCCGTAAGGACGCCGAGTCCGAGCGCGCCCGTATCATCGAGGCTGCTCACAAGGAGGCCGAGGAGATCATCGCCAAGGCCCATACGACCGTCGAGGACGAGCGCAAGTCCATCTACGCCGGTGCCGCGAGCTCCATCGCCGACCTGTCCGTTGCCGTCGCCACCAAGATCGTGGGCGAGGCACTCGAGGACGAGGGCGAGCAGAAGAAGCTCATCGAGCGCTACATCCAGGAAGCAGGTAGCCTGAATGCCGACTAGCCGCTATCAGGACAAGGTGCTCGAGACCTACGCGCGTTCCCTTTTGGAATCCGCCAAGGCCGAGAACCATGTGTTCGAGGACCTCGAGATGATCGAGCGCCTGGCTAGCGCCAGCCCCGAGATCATCGCCGTGCTCGACACCATGTCCAAGCGCGACCAGCTCGACCTTCTTCCCAAGGTGGCAGCTGCCTTTAAGTATGTTGCCGAGGAAGACGAGGATGTAGTGGGCGTGACCGTCACCACGGCGATCCCGCTCGACGACGAGCTGCGTCAAACCATCACTAAGAAATGCGAGCAGGACTTCGGCCGCAAGGTATTCCTTATCGAGCAGGTCGACCCGTCTATCGTGGGCGGCCTGGTGCTCGAGGCCCGCGGCGAGCGTCGTGACATTTCCGTCAAGACGCAGCTGCGCATCGCGCAGGAGACCCTCGCAAACTCTGCTAATTCGTACGGAGGTGAAGCCTAATGTCCGAAACCCTCAATGCCCAGGATATCGCCAAGAAACTGCAGGAGCAGCTCACGAGCCTCTCCGCGACGGTCGATACGCATGAGGTTTCAACGGTCGACGAGGTAGGCGACGGCATCGCGCGCGTCTCCGGCCTCAAGAGCGCCATGGCAGGCGAGCTTCTGGAGTTCAAGAGCTCCGATACCGGTGAGACCGTCTTTGGCCTTGCCCAGAACCTTGACCGTGACGAGGTCGGCGCCGTTCTGTTCGGTGCCGTCGACTCCATCAAGGAAGGCGACGAGTGCCGCACCACTGGCCGCATTATGGATATCCCCGTGAGCCGTGCCATGCTCGGCCGCGTCGTCAATCCGCTTGGCCAGCCCATCGACGGTTTGGGTGACATCGTCGCCACGCATCGTCGCCCCATCGAGTTCAAGGCCCCCGGTGTCATCGACCGTACCCCGGTGTGCGAGCCGGTTCAGACCGGCCTGCTCGCTATCGACTCCATGGTGCCTATCGGCCGCGGCCAGCGTGAGCTTATCATCGGCGACCGTAAGACCGGTAAGACCGCCATCGCCATCGACGCTATCCTCAACCAGCGCGGCAAGGGCATGGTCTGCATCTATGTCGCCATCGGCCAGAAGGCCTCCACGGTTGCCAACATCCGCGAGACCCTCGCTCAGCACGGTGCGCTCGACTACACCATCATCGTTTCGGCCACCGCTGCCGATTCCGCCCCTATGCAGTACATCGCGCCTATGGCCGGTGCCGCTATCGGCGAGTTCTTCATGTACAACGGCGAGGACGGCAAGCCCGCCAGCGAGACCAACCCCGGCGGTCACGTGCTCGTCATCTACGACGACCTGTCCAAGCAGGCCGTGGCATACCGTCAGATGTCGCTGACGCTGCATCGTCCGCCCGGACGCGAGGCCTATCCTGGCGACATCTTCTACCTGCACTCTCGTCTGCTCGAGCGTGCCGTCAAGATGTCCAAGAAGAACGGTTATGGCTCCATGACGGCTCTTCCGATCATCGAGACCCAGGACGGTGACGTCTCGGCCTACATTCCGACCAACGTCATTTCCATTACCGATGGTCAGATCTACCTGCAGTCCGAGCTCTTCTTCCAGGGCCAGCGCCCGGCAGTCGACGTGGGCATCTCCGTGTCCCGCGTCGGTGGCGACGCTCAGACCAAGGCCATGAAGCAGGTTGCCGGCAACCTTCGCCTGGACCTCGCTTCGTACCAGGAGCTCGCCGGCTTTACACAGTTCGGCTCCGACCTTGACGAGGCCACGCAAAAGCAGCTTACCCATGGCGCTCGCATGACCGAGCTCCTGAAGCAGCCGCGCTACAAGCCGTTCGAGGTTTCCGAGCAGATCGTTACGCTGTTTGCCGGCAACGAGGGCTTCCTGGATGACCTTGAGATCGCCGACGTGCTGCCTTTCCGTGCCGAGCTCGTCGAGTACATGGACAATGGCTTTGGCTCGCTGCTCGACAAGGTTCGCGCCAAGAAGATCGACGATGACACCAAGGCTGAGCTCCTGCGCGTCATCGGTGACTTCAAGCAGCAGTTCATGGCCAAGCACCATGCCGATACGACTGGATCAGAGGAGAACTAAGCCCTATGGCCAACCTTCGCGACATTAAGAAGCGAATCTCCTCGGTTACCACGACCAAGCAGATCACGCGCACGATGGAGATGGTCTCTACGGCCAAGATCCGTCGTGCCCTCGATCGCTCCAAGCAGGCCGAGCCCTATAAGGAGGCGCTGACCGACGTCATGTTGACGGTCGCCGGCGACGCCTCCTGTTCGGGCACCGATCCCATGCTGCAGAAGCATGAGAGCGTCAAGCATGGCCTGATTGTCGTTATTGCCTCGGACCGCGGCCTTGCCGGCGGTTTCAATACGACGGTGGAGCGCACGGCCGAAAAGCTCGCCGCTTCTTGGGCGAACGACGGCATCGAGTGCGAGATCATCGCGTGCGGGCGTAAGCCGGCCACGTATTTCCGTGACCGCGCAAACGTCGTCATGCACTTTGAGGGCAACTCCTCTGAGCCCGATTTCAATCAGGCCCGCATGATCTCCTCTCATATCTGCGATGCGTATCGTGCCGGTGAGCTTGACCGTGTCGAGCTTGTCTACCACCACGCCAAGAACCGCGTGGATCAGGAGCTTCGCGTCGAGCACTTGCTGCCGCTCGATCCCGAGATGATCGCTATGGCCCACGGTCCGCGTAAGAACGAGACCGACGCCCCTAAGCGCATCTCGTTCACGTTCGAGTTCGTGCCCTCTCCCGAGCATGTTCTCGGCAAGCTTGTGCCGTCTTATATCCTGACGGTCATCTACCAGGCCCTGATCGATTCGGCGGCCGCCGAGCAGGGTGCACGCCGCAAGGCCATGCACTCCGCGACGGAAAACGCCACCGCGATCATCTCGACCCTTACCCGCACGTATAGTCGCGTGCGTCAGGCTTCGATCACGACCGAGATTAACGAGATCGTCGGCGGAGCCTCAGCATTGGAGGAACAGTAATGGCTAATAACACCGTAAAGCTTGCGGTCGAGGAAGCCACCAAAAAGACGACTGCCGGTGATGGTCGCATCGTGCGTATCATCGGCCCTGTCGTCGACGTCAAGTTTGACGGTGCGGTGCCCCCGATCTACAACGCGCTCACGGTCGAGGCCGAGACCCCGATCGGTCACCTGAGCACGATCCTCGAGGTTGAGAGCCAGCTTCCGGGCGGCGTCGTCCGCACGGTCGCCATGTCCTCGACCGACGGTCTGCAGCGTGGTCTCATCGCCACCGATACCGGTGAGCCCATGAAGATGCCCGTTGGCCCCAAGACGCTCGGCCGCATTTGGAACGTCATGGGCAAGCCTGTCGACGGTAAGCCCATGCCCGAGGTGGAGGAGTTCTATCCCATCCACCACGCAGCACCCCGCTTCGACGAGCTCACCACCAAGACCGAGATCTTCGAAACCGGCATCAAGGCCGTTGACCTGCTCGAGCCCTACATCCGTGGCGGCAAAACGGGTCTGTTCGGCGGCGCCGGCGTCGGCAAGACCGTTCTGATTCAGGAGCTCATCAACAACCTCGCCCAGGAGCACGGCGGCACCTCGGTGTTCACCGGTGTCGGCGAGCGTACTCGTGAGGGCACCGACCTGTTCCTCGAGATGAGCGAGTCTGGCGTTATCGACAAGACCTGCTTGGTCTATGGTCAGATGAACGAGCCGCCCGGAGCGCGTCTGCGCATCGGTCTGGCCGGCCTTACCACCGCTGAGTACTTCCGCGATCGCGGCCAGGACGTTCTGCTGTTCATCGACAACATCTTCCGTTTCTCCCAGGCCGGTTCCGAGGTTTCCGCACTGCTGGGTCGTATGCCGTCCGCCGTTGGTTACCAGCCCACGCTGGCAACCGAGATGGGCGACCTCCAGGAGCGCATTACCTCGACCAAGACGGGTTCCATTACCTCCGTCCAGGCTGTCTACGTCCCTGCAGACGACCTGACCGACCCGGCGCCTGCCACGACGTTTACGCACCTCGACGCCACTACGGTTCTTTCGCGTAGCATTTCGTCGCTCGGTCTGTTCCCGGCTATCGACCCGCTCGCGTCTTCCTCCGACGCTCTCGATCCCTCGATCGTCGGCGAGGAGCACTACCGTGTCGCCGTCAAGGTCCAGGAGCTCCTGCAGGAGTACTCCGACCTTCAGGACATCATCGCCATTCTGGGTATGGACGAGCTGTCCGAGGAGCAGCGCCTTACGGTCAACCGTGCCCGTAAGATCCAGCAGTTCCTCTCGCAGTCCTTCCATGTCGCCGAGAAGTTCACCGGCAACCCCGGTGTCTACGTCCGCGTCGAGGATACCGTCCGCTCCTTCGCCGAGATTGTTGACGGCAAGGCCGATGACCTGCCCGAGCAGGCATTCCGTTATGCTTCCACGATTGAGGACGTGCGCGAGCGCGCCCGCAAGATGGGGGAGAAGTAGGTTATGCGTATCCGCATCGTGTGCCCCGTGAGCTGCGCCTATGAGGGCGACGCTGCGTTTGTGTCGATTCCGTCCACGGATGGTGAGTTTGGCGTTCTGCCTGCTCACTCCAGCGAAATCTGCACGATCGATCGCGGTTACGTTCGCGTTTCCGATAAGGCCATGGGCACTGTCGACCACACGTTTGCCGTGGCCGGCGGCTATGCCCAGGTTGCGGACGATGTCGTGACCGTCCTCGCCGAGCGCGCTTGCGATTTGGCGACCGTCGACGCCGACAAGGTTAAAGCTGATATTCAAGGTTTTGAAGAGAAGCTGGGTAATTTGTCGGAGGATGATGCACGCCGCGCCTACCTCTATAATGAAATCGCATGGTGTAAGCTCAAGCTTGCCCAATAGTCAAACGATTTAGCGTTCGACCATTTGCGAACACATCATGCCCGGGATGGCCCAGCCACCCCGGGCATGCTTTTTGAAAGGGTAGACCTTGGATATTATCCGCGTTGAGGGTGGCCACGCCATCGGAGGTTCCGTGCCTGTTTCGGGCGCCAAGAACTCCGCGCTCAAACTCATGGCGGCAACGCTTCTGGCGCCGGGCAAGACGACGCTGCAGAACGTGCCTGATATTTCCGATGTCCACGTGATGGGCAAGGTGCTCAAGGGCATGGGCGCCACGATCGATGTCCTCGACGAGCACACGCTCGAGATCGATACCTCCCAGGTCGATTCTTGGGAGGCGCCCTACGAGCTCGTTGCCAAGATGCGCGCTTCCACTGCCGTGATGGGGCCCCTGCTGGGCCGTTTCCATCGCGCCAAGATCGCCATGCCCGGCGGCTGCAACCTGGGCGCTCGCAAGATTGATATGCATATCTTGGGTCTTGAGGCCCTGGGCGTTGAGTTCGATACCGCCCACGGCTATATCAACGCCAATGCGCCTCAGGGCCTGCGCGGTACCACCGTCACGCTCGAGTTTGCCAGCGTCGGTGCAACCGAGAACCTCATCATGGCATCCGTGCGCGCGCAGGGTACCACGGTTATCGATAATGCCGCCCGTGAGCCCGAGATCGTCGATCTCGCCAACATGCTCAACGAGATGGGCGCCAAGATTGTCGGCGCGGGTACGCCTGTTGTGACCATTGAGGGCGTGGAAGAGCTGCATCCCGTTACCCATCGCGTGGTGGGCGACCGCATCGAGGCCGGTACCTTTATCGTTGCCGGCGCGTTGATGGCAGACGACCGCGGTGTTGACGTTACAGGCTTTTGCCCCATCCACTTGGGAATGGTGCTCAAGAAGATGGAGCTCATGGGCATCGATTGCGAACGCATCGAGGATGGCGTCCACGTGAATCGCGTCGAGCGCATCAAGCCGGTCGATATCCAGACGCTCCCGTTCCCCGGTTTCCCCACGGACATGCAGGCGCAGATTATGGTGCTCTCTGCCCTGGCCGACGGCAGTTCCGTTATCACCGAGAATATCTTCGAGAATCGCTTTATGTTTGCATCCGAGCTGGTGCGCATGGGTGCCGATATTCGCATCGAGAGCCATCACGCTATGATTCACGGCGTCAAGGGTTTCTCGGGTGCGCAGGTTACCTCGCCCGATTTGCGCGGCGGCGCAGCTCTCGTTGTCGCCGGTCTGATCGCCGATGGCACGACCGAGGTATCGGCGATCCATCACATCAAGCGCGGCTATGAGCAGTTTGTCGAAAAGCTGCAGGCGCTTGGCGCTCACGTCGAGCACGCCGCTGTCCCCGATCCCGTCATCTACTAATGCAGGTTGCCTATGTTTAAGAAAAAGCCCCTTGCGGAATCCCGAAGACCTTCGACCGGCGCACAGGCCAAGATCTATAGCCGTGATAACGTCGCCCGCTATTCCGAGCGCGCCCGTCAGCGCCGTCGCGGCCATACGGTTCGCCGCGTCGCGCTCATTGCCGTGCTCGGTGTGCTGCTGAGCGCAACGACTGCCGCCGGCCTGTGGTTCGCCACCATTATGGGCAAGCTCGGCGACTCCAACGTCATTACCGACAACCTGCGCCGGATTCTGGTTGATACCGACGAGGCAAAAGACCCGTTCTACGTACTGCTCCTTGGTACCGACGGTCGCCCGGGTGAGGATACGTATCGCGCCGACTCGATTATCCTGGCACGTATCGACCCCACGCAAAAGCAGGCGACGCTCATCTCCATTCCGCGTGATACCAAGGTCGTCTACAACGGTTCGACCATGAAGATCAACGCCTGCCATACCTACGGCGGCGCCGAAGCTATGGTCCAGGCGGTCAACGAGCTGTGCGGTGTCCAGATTTCACACTATGCCGAGGTCAGCTTCGACGGCATGCAGTCGCTCATCGATTCGGTCGGCGGCATCGACATTAACGCAACCGACGATGTCGACGACCCCGAGCATCTCGACATTAAGATCACCGCCGGTCAGCAGCACATGGATGGCGCGACCGCACTTACCTACGCCCGCTGCCGCTACACCTATGCCGATGGCGACTACACGCGCATGCGCCATCAGCGTCAGGTACTCGGCGCCCTCGCCAACCAGATTCTCAACAACTTCGATGCCACCAAGGTCTTCGACCTCGTCAATTCGCTGTCCGACATGCTCGTGACCGATATGAGCGTTCAGGACATCGTCTCTACGGTCAATGCCATGCGCGGCATGGACGTCAATGGCATCTACTCGGCTAACCTGCCTTCGTATGCCGATGACAGCACCATGATTGATGGCGTAAGCTACGTCTTTGTCTACGAGGACGAGCTCAAGGAAATGATGGAGCGCGTCGACGCTGGTAAGGATCCCAAGGGCCCCAATACCATGGGCCTGTCCGATGGTACTAGCTCCACGATTGGCGACCTTAACAGCAACACGTCCGACGATTACGCCAACGGCACCGCCACTTCGTCAGGCAGCTCGGACGATTCGGACGACTCCAGCGACTCGGGCGACAGCTCCGATTACTACGAAGAGCCCACTGGCGACGGCAACGGCTACGATGCCAACTACTAAGTTACGGCGTTTTACCAAACGCCGTAACGGCTCGACGCTGCGCGCCGCCCAAGGCGACAATTTGTCATTCAAAAGGCAGGGCATGACCAGAAGGTCAATGCCCTGCCTTTTTCAGGCCAACTTGTTCGCCTTGGACGTCGCTCGCTGACGTTGGCTCAACCTGCGGTGCTGACTACTCCCCTTTCACCAAAAACCGCCCCGTTCTCGATTTTGAGGACAGGGCGGTTTTGCTTACCTAGGTTGTTCGAGTTCCTTATGCGAAGCGGGCGACGAGTTCCTGGAGGACGTCGGTCATCTTGACGAGCGAGCTGACCGGGACAAACTCGTTAACTCCGTGGTAGCAGTAGCCGCCCGTGGAAAGGTTGGGGCAGGGCAGACCGCGGAACGACAGCTGCGCACCGTCGGTACCACCGCGAATCGGCAGCACCTGAGGCTCAACGTCGCAAGCAAGGTAGGCTTCCTTGGCGGCGTCGATCAGCTCGGGGTAATCGCACACGATCTCGGCCATGTTGCGGTACTGCTGCTTAATCTCCACGGTCACGCGCTCCTCGCCCAAACGCTGGTTGAGCATGGCGGCGGCGAAATCAATCAGATCGAGTTTCTGCTGGAACTTCGCCGCGTCGTGGTCGCGGACGATATAGCGCGCCGTAGCGTGGTCGACGGTAGCAGACACGCCCCCAAGGTGATAGAAGCCCTCGTAGCCCTCGGTGTATTCCGGGCGCTGCACGTAGGGGAGCAGGGCATTGAAGTCGCAGAACAGATTGCCCGCGTTAACCATGCGGCCCTTGGCGTCGCCCGGGTGGATGGACTGGCCCTCAAAGCTAACGGTTGCCTCGGCGGCGTTGAAGCACTCCCACTCAAGCTCGCCGATGGGGCCGCCGTCGACCGTGTAGGCGTACTTGCAGCCAAAAGCGTCGATGTCCAACAGCTCGGCGCCGTGGCCGATTTCCTCGTCCGGGCAAAAGCAAATGCCGAGTGCGGGGTGGGGCAGCGAGGGGTCCTGAGCGATGCGCGCGACAAGTGACATGATCTCGGCGACGCCGGCCTTGTCGTCGGCGCCCAGCAGTGTGGTGCCGTCGCTGCAGACCAAGTCCTCACCCACAAGGTCGTTCAGGGCGGGAAGCTTGGCGGTGCTCATTGCCACGGGCTTGCCGTCAACGGTACCGCAGACCAGGTCGCCGCCTTCGTAGTGCACAATGTGCGGCTTCACGCCGGCGCCCGGCGCAACCTCGGTGGTGTCGAGGTGTGCGATCAGACCCAGGGCGGGCTTGCCCTCCGCGCCCGCGCTCGCAGGAATATGTGCGCAGACGTAGGCATGCTCGGTCACATGGGCATCGGCCGCGCCAAGCTCGCGCAGCTCCTCGGCCAGGATGTTGGCAAGGTCAAACTGAACGGTGCTCGAAGGCACCTGGTCGCAGTTTGCATCCTCGGATTGCGTGTTGATTTGGACGTAGCGAAAAAAGCGCTCAAGGACGTCGGGGTTCGTGGTGTTGTTTTCCATAAGGACCGCTCCAATCTTGGTCGTCGTGTGCAACAAGAACTCTAGCACGGTATGCCACGGCATACCGCGACGCTTGGATGGGGTAGAATCAGCCTTTGAACGCAGAAGGGACGGAAGGTCATGGATACGACAAATAGCTCGCGCGAGCTGCACCTAACGGTGGCGAACGAAGACTACTTGGAGTGCATGGTTCGCATCGAAAGCGAAGAAGGGGAGACCAGTGGCGTGCGGTCGGTCGACATCGCGCAGCGTCTTGGTGTCTCCAAGGCATCGGTCAATAAGGCAGTTTCGGCGCTTAAGGCGTCCGAGCTTGTCGAGCAATCGCATTACGGCAAGGTCATCCTGACCGACCGTGGTCGCGAGGTCGGCACGGCTATCTGGTACCGTCATCGCCTTGTCCGCACGTTTTTGGTCCAGGAGCTCGGCGTCGATTTTGAGCGGGCCGATTCCGAGGCGTGCATGATGGAACATGCGCTTTCCGAGGACACGATGAGCCGCTGGCTCGCCTATCTCGAAAAACAGGGAATCAGCGTCGAGGAATAGCGAAACACATATATGGATACGAGTTATTACAACCGCCCCGGCGGCGAGGAACTTATGCGCCGCATGTCGAGCGAGACCCTGTTGACGCAGGGCCCCATGGGCAGCGTGCTGATGAGTGAATACGACGCTGCCGACATCCCACCGGCGTTTTGGAACCTTGCCGAGCCGCAGACTGTTTCTCGTATCCATCGCCTGTATGTCGCCGCCGGTGCGCAGGTGCTCATTACCAATACCTTTCAGGCATCAAGCTATGCCCTCAAGCAAGATCAGATTACGCCGTCCGTGGCTGAGGTCAATCGCGGTGCCGTCGACGATGCGCGCCAGGCGCACCCTCAGCTGCTGCTGGGCTCGATGGGCCCGATCGGCATTGAGTGGTTTGCCGAAGACTCTGCCGAGTATCGAGAAATCCGAGGCATTTCGCGAGAGCAGGCATACGCCCTGCTCAATGCTGGTGTTGACGGTCTGCTGATCGAGACGGTGACGTCTATCCGTAATTTGCAGCCCATGCTTGCAGGCGCCCAGGATGCCGCCGACGGCATGCCTGTTTTGGTGAGTTTTGTCGTTGACGATAAAGGCGACCTGCTAGGCGATGGCCTCAACATCGAGGCTGCCGTTTTGTACGCCGAAAAGCACGGCGCAAACTCGGTTGGGGTTAACTGCTGTTCACTTGCGGCCGCGAACGTGGCGGTGCCCAAGATGGTTGCATCGGCGACTACGCCCGTCACGGTACGCCCCAACGTGGGCAATCCGGTCCAAACTCAGGATGGTCCTGTGTGGCGCGAGAACCCCGAAGCCTTCGCGCGCGCTTGCATCGAATGGAGACATGCCGGTGCCGCAATGGTGGGCAGTTGCTGTGGAACCACGGCAATCACCACGGCGGCGATGGCCGAGGCGCTCGATATATAAAGGTCAAAACCGCCCCATACGGGGGCGGTTTTTTATTGCTTGCACATCGCTGGTAGCATTTGCCCAAATAGTGAATGCCGGTTTTGGCAGGTTGCTGGGCGAGCGTTGCGGGTATACCCCATGCGTATCATGATCCAAACACTGTGAGGTGTCTGCGCGTGTGCGCGATAATTCATTTTGGAACTGACGGTTGGCGCGCCCGCGTCGACGACGACTTTACCGCCGACAACGTTGCCCGCATTGCCGATGCCGTCGGCGAGTTGTGGCAAAAGATCAATCCCGGCAAAACAGTATATATAGGGTTCGACACCCGGCCGCAGGCGCGCGAGTTCGCCGAGCTTGCGGCAGGCGTGCTTGCGGCTCACGGATTGGACGCAGTGCTCGCATCTCGGCCTGTCCCGACCCCCGCCCTTACGTGGGCGGCGGCGTATGACGGCGAGGCCTGCGGTGCGCTCATGGTGACGGGGTCCCATCATCCGCAGGGGTATCTGTGCCTTAAACTACGCATGGGAGATGGCTCGACGGCCAATCAGGATGTCATCGAAGAACTCGAAGAGACCATGGCCCCCGAGCCGATGGGGATCGAGGAAGGCTATCGCACCGCGGATATTATTCCTGACTATATGCAGGCGGTGGCATCGTTTGTCGATGCCGAGGCCATTCGAGCCGCTCACCTGCGTGTGGTAGTTGACCCCATGGGCGGCGCGGCCCAGGGATATCTTGCCGACCTGCTGCGGGAGCTAGGCGTCGAGGTGCACGAGATTCATGCCGGACAGTCGTCCGATCAAGAGGACATTTGCCCCGACCCTGTTGAGCCGTGGGTGGACGCTTGCGAGCGTGCGGTTGTCGAGGACGGGGCGTGCGCGGGCCTGGTGACCGACGGCGATGCCGACCGTATCGGCGCGGTCGACGAACGCGGTAGATATATCCATCCGCATCAAATCATGGCGCTTGTTTTGGGCGACCTCGTTCAATTCCGCAATTTGGAGGGGCGTGTCGTCGTCAATCTCTCGTGCTCGACGCTCGTGCGCCGCATTGCTGAGGCACTTGGCTGCCGTGTGACCGTTAAACCGGTCGGTTTCAAATATATAGCTGCAGAGATGAAGAAGGGCGGCGTCCTCATGGGAGGCGAGGAGGCCGGCGGTATCGGCATCGCCGCGCATATGCCCGAGCGTGATGGAATCCTTGCTTGTCTGATTCTGTGTGAGCTTATGGCAAAGACGGGCGCGCCCTTGGGCGTTTTGGTCGATCAGCTCGAGGCCAGTTTTGGTAAGACGAGCTATGGGCGTCGCGATTTGCGCCTTGAGGCCGAAGACGCCGAATCGCTGCGAACGTTGCTTCCTGGCATGAATCCTAAATCGATTTGCGGCAAGGCGCCGCAGGCTGTAAGCCATATGGATGGTTTACGCTTGGCATTCGAGGATGACACCTGGCTGCTGATCCGCCCCAGCGGGACCGAACCGGTGGTTCGCGTATACGCCGAGGGGTTCTCGGTGGAGGAACGCGATGAGTTGCTCGATGCCGGCTGCGCTTTGGCAAAGGGAGCCTATCAGCTTTAGCCATATGACGCTTCACTATAAAGAGGCCCTCGGTGAGCGGTAGAGAACGGCTGGCAAACGTAAGCAGGGTTTTAATATGTGTAGGAAATGTGTACGCCCAGATTCCCGCCCACGGGGGCCCTCCGGTCTGGCAATATATCTCCTTGCCGCGCGGCCCGGTCGGACCGGATCAGCCGCAGAGCGTGCACCTTGAGAACCGGATACTGCGAGGATGGACACACCAGATGTGTCGCATCCGGGCAGACATCGAACCATTTGAAA
>JAIIUG010000157.1:0-2194 GCA_022739635.1 Collinsella sp.
TTTGCTCCACCTGCCTCAAGTCCGGCAAGGTTGCGCGCTCCTAAATAAGGTCTTACCAACAAGTACCTCGGACTCTCCGGGTCAAAGACCTCGCGTTCACATAGAACTTACCAAAGGCGCCCTCCCCTACGGAGGGCGCCTTTTTGCACTCATTGGGGACAGGCTTACATGAGTGCTTTCGAGCATAGGGGCCACATCACAAATATCAAAAGGATCGTAGCCCAGCTGATATGCTTTGCAACTTGACCAGCAGTACGACTCGAGCGAGTCAAGCGCACCTTTCACAGGATTGAGATGGATGTAATCGAGCAGCTGCACCGCCTGCGTGTCCGACTCAACCGCGCCCCGCGAATAGCGATTATCAAACAGTTGCCCCGTTCTCCCCGTTTTCCCATTGAAATACTCATGCAAGTCTGTCCCCAATGAGCGAGGTGATGCAGTAGGCGGATAGTTTTTAGTTAAAACGCTTCATTAAGTTGAAGCGTTTTAGTGTGCCTTTTACGGGAATCTTACCGTTCGCCGAATAATTTCTTGCTATCATGCAAGGCGTAGGGTAAATCTCCGATCGCAAGGAGACACAAATGGTGAAAAAGTCACCGGAAAACACTACTCCCGCAATTGTGGACAACGTAGAGGCGCTTGAGGCTAAGCTCGCTCAGATGCGAGAGGCCCAGGCGCTTTTTGCTACGTACACGCAGGAGCAGGTCGACAAGATCTTCTACGAGGCCGCCATGGCCGCCAACAAGGCTCGTATCCCGTTGGCGAAGATGGCCATCGAGGAGACCGGCCGCGGCGTTCTTGAGGACAAGGTCATCAAGAACCACTACGCCGCAGAGTACATCTACAACGCTTACAAGAACACCAAGACCTGTGGTGTCCTGGAGCGCGACGAGGCCTACGGCATCACCAAGATCGCCGAGCCCATCGGCATCGTGGGCGCCGTCATCCCGACGACCAACCCCACCTCCACCGCGATCTTCAAGACGCTGATCAGCCTGAAGACCCGCAACGGCATCATCATCTCCCCGCACCCGGCAGCCGCCAAGTGCACCATCGCCGCCGCCAAGCTCGTGCTTGACGCCGCCGTCAAGGCCGGCGCCCCCGAGGGCATCATCGGCTGGGTCGATGTCCCCTCCATCGAGCTGACCAACATGGTCATGCGTGACGTCGACATCATCCTCGCCACCGGTGGCCCGGGCATGGTCAAGGCCGCCTACTCCTCGGGCAAGCCCGCCCTGGGCGTTGGCGCCGGTAACACCCCGGTCATCATCGACGACACCGCTGACGTGCTGCTCGCCGTCAACTCCATCATCCACTCCAAGACCTTCGACAACGGCATGATCTGCGCTTCCGAGCAGTCCGTGACCGTCATCGACAGCATCTATGACCAGGTCAAGGCCGAGTTCCAGAAGCGCGGCTGCTACTTCGTCAAGCAGGGTGCCGAGATGGAGGCCCTGCGTGCCGCCATGTTCAAGAACGGCGCTCTCGACCACCGCATCCCCGGCATGGCTGCCGCCAAGATCGCCGAGCTCGCCGGCATCGAGGTTCCCGCCAAGACCAAGATCCTGATCGCCGAGGTCACCTCCACCGACCCCGCCAAGGAGGAGTTCTCCCACGAGAAGCTCTCCCCGGTCCTGGCCATGTACCACGCCAAGGACTTCCAGGAGGCCGTCGACAAGGCCGAGCACCTGGTGCTCGCCGGTGGCCCGGGCCACACCGCCTCTCTGTACGTGCACCCCGCCCAGGCCGAGAAGATCAGCCTGTTCGAGCACGTCATGAAGGCCTGCCGTATCGTCATCAACACCCCGTCCTCGCACGGCGGCATCGGTGACCTGTACAACTTTGGCATGAAGCCGTCTCTGACCCTGGGCTGCGGCTCCTGGGGCGGCAACTCCGTCTCCGAGAACGTTGGGGTGAAGCACTTGATCAACGTTAAGACTGTGGCCGAGCGCCGTGAGAACATGCTGTGGTTCCGCGCTCCCGAGAAGGTCTACTTCAAGAAGGGCTCCACGCCCGTCGCCCTCGACGAGCTGGGCAACGTCATGGGCAAGAAGCGCGCCTTCATCGTCACCGACCAGTTCCTCTTCAAGAATGGCAACACCCGCGCCATCGAGGCCAAGCTCGACGAGATGGGCATCGCCCACGACTGCTTCTACGACGTCGAGCCCGATCCGTCGCTGCAGTGCGCACGTCG
>JAIIUG010000158.1:0-2193 GCA_022739635.1 Collinsella sp.
GCCAGCCCGTGGGAGGCCAGGGCGCCGCTGACCGGTGGACGGCACCGAGCCGTCGGATGACTTGAAGAAGGGGGAGGCCTCGCGGCCTCCCCCTTTTTTTGCGTTAAAGGCGGCATTCACTAAGCAATTAAATCAATCCAATCATCCACCGGTGAATATAAACGTTCACCGTTCTGTGGCCGGTTCTCTGTTCTCAATGGACTAATATTTGCTTTAGCGCGCTGATGCGCTTGTCCTGTTTTACACGGGTTGTTTTATTGATTGTGACGGAAGGACTCACATGGCAGATGTTCATGAGCTGCTTGATACTTGGATTGCCAATGTCAAGGACGAGGAGCTCCTCGCTGAGCTCAACACAATGAAGGAGCAGGGTGACGAAGACGCCATCACTGACGCTTTCTTCCAAGATCTCGCCTTCGGTACCGCCGGTCTACGTGGCACTATCGGTGCAGGCACTAACCGTATGAATATTTATACGGTCGGTCGCGCGACGCAGGGATTCGCTGACTACCTCAATGCGACCTTCGAGCATCCGATGGTTGCCATCGCTCGCGATAGCCGCAATAAGGGTGAACTGTTCGTTAAGACGACGGCTGCCATTCTTGCGGCAAACGGCGTGACTGCTCTCGTGTATCCTAAGATTTCTCCCGTGCCGACGCTTTCCTGGGCCGTCCGTGACCTTAAGTGCTCCGGTGGCATTTGCATGACCGCTAGTCATAATCCAGCGCCTTATAACGGCTATAAGGCCTATGGCCCCGACGGCTGCCAGATCACCAGTGAGGCCGCCGATGCAATTTCTAGGGCTATCGCCGAGACCGATACGTTTACCGGCGTGAAGTCCATGGACTTTGATGAGGCTCTTGAGCAGGGTCTGGTTAATTGGATCGATGACTCGTGCCTCGAGCGTTATTATGACGCCGTTCTCGCCCGCGGCGTGACTAACCTTTCTGCCGAGGAGATTGCCGGCGCACCGCTTAAGCTCGTCTACACTCCGCTCAACGGCACCGGCCTCATTCCCGTCACGACGGTGCTCGAGCGCGCTGGCATCACCGATGTCACGGTTGTTCCCGAGCAGAAGGAGCCTAACGGCGATTTCCCGACCTGCCCTTATCCTAACCCCGAGATCCGTCAGGCCATGCAGAAGGGCATCGATCTCTGCGAGCAGGTTCACCCTGATCTGCTGCTTGCAACCGATCCCGACGCCGACCGTGTTGGCGTTGCCGTCAAGAACGGTGATGACTACCTGCTGCTGACTGGTAACGAGATGGGCGTCCTGCTGCTCGACTATATTTGCAAGACACGTGCCGCCCGCGGCGAGGATCTCACCAAGAAGGTTGCCGTTACTACTATCGTTTCTTCCGCTATGGTTGACGCACTGGCCGACGAGTACGGCTTTGAGCTCCGTCGCTGCCTGACGGGCTTCAAGTACATCGGTGACATCATTACCTCGCTTTCCGATGCTGGCGAGGTCGATCGCTTTATCTTCGGTTTCGAGGAGAGCTACGGCTATCTGGCCGGCGACCACGTGCGCGACAAGGACGCCGTGAGCACTTCGCTTCTGATTTGCCAGATGGCGCAGTATTACAAGCTGCAGGGTAAGAACCTCGCCGACGCGATGCACGAGCTGTACGAGAAGTATGGCTACTATCACAATAAGACGATTTCGCTGAGCTATCCGGGCGCTGAGGGTGCGGCAAAGATGGCCGGCATCATGGCCGGTCTGCGCGAGAACCCGCCTGCGGAGCTCGCCGGTTCCAAGATTGAGGCCGTCGTGGATTACAACACCTGCGTGAACGGCCTTCCGAAGGCTAATGTCATTGAGTTCGATCTTGAGGGTGGCAACAAGGGTATCGTTCGTCCTTCCGGCACCGAGCCCAAGATCAAGCTGTACATCTTCGCTAAGGGCGCGGATGCCGCCGAGGCAGATGCAGCACTTGACGCGATCGAGGAGTCCGGTCGCAAGCTGCTGGCATAAGGGATTTAAGAGTCTATTGCTATAGATAGGCGAAAGAGGGGATCTCGGAAGCGAGGTCCCCTCTTGTTTTTAACCAGCCAGCCGAGAGTACTTATATGTGTAGGAAATGTGTACGCCCAGATTCCCGCCCGCGGGGGCCCTCCGGTCTGGCAATATATCTCCTTGCCGCGCGGCCCGGTCGAACCGGATCAGCCGCGGGGCGTGCACCTTGAGAACCG
>JAIIUG010000159.1:0-2168 GCA_022739635.1 Collinsella sp.
GCTTCGAGCCGCGCGCCGAGGAGCTCGCCAAGAAGTACGCCCTGGCCCCCTACACCATGTTCATCGGCTCCGGCGCACTGTGGGGCGAGACCATCCTGTTCTCGATGTGCATCCTCGAGGAGATGCAGTGGAAGCGCACCCGCTACATCACCTCGGCCGACTTCTTCCACGGCACCCTCGAGCTCGTGGAGCCGGGCGTCCCGGTCTTTCTGTTCATGGGCGAGGACGAGAACCGCAAGCTCGACGAGCGCGTCCGCGCCTTCCTGACCCGCGGCGTGACCGGCGACACCGACATCAACATCATCGACACCGCCGAGTTCGCGATCCCCGGCCTTGACGACGAGTTCCGTGTCATCGTCTCCCCGTGGATTCTGACGGTGCTCGTGACCGACCGTCTGGCTCGCTACTACGAGACGGTCACCAAGCACAACCTCAAGTATCGTCGCTACTATCACCAGTTCGACTACTAAAGAAGACGGGTGCGGGAACGTGCCGGGCTATTGAGAGGAACACAGAATGAGACAGTACATCATCGCCAGCCATGCGCACTTCGCTACCGGCATCAAGGAGAGCGTCGAGCTGCTCTCGGGCGCTCGCGACAACGTCCACGATCTTTCGATGTTCGTCGATGGCCGCATGGACGTTGCTGAGGAGGCCCAAAAACTGCTGGCGGGCATGTCTGCCGACGATGATGTCGTTGTCTGCACCGACCTCTTTGGCGGCAGCGTCAACAACGAGTTCACCAAGATCGTCCAGACGCGTCCCCGCACGTACCTCGTTACCAACATGAACCTTCCTCTGCTCATCCAGCTGCTGTTCTCTGACGAGTCGGCGCCGGTTGAGGAGACGATTCGCGCCATCGTCGCTGCGGACGATACACGCGTGAAGTTTGTCAACGACCTGTTGGTCGATGACGACGAGGAAGAAGAGTTCTAATCCGCAGCACCTATTGACATGCCGTAAGACGGCGCAAGACCTTTGGGGGGTCACATTATGATTCAGCTACTTCGCGTTGACCATCGCCTGCTTCATGGCCAGGTCGCAGTTTCCTGGGTTCAGGGCCTCGGCTCCAACTGCATTTTCTGCGTGGGCGATAAGGTCGCCAACGACCCGGTGTGGAAGACGACGCTCAAGATGGGCAAGCCTGCCGGCTGCAAGCTCGTCATCAAAGATATGGAGCATGCAATCGAAGCTATCAACTCGGGCGTGACCGACAAGTACAAGATGATCATCTGCGTCGCCACTATCGCTGAGGCAAAGCAGCTTGTTGAGGGCTGCCCGCAGATTAAGTCGGTCAACCTGGGCAACACCAAGCCCAAGGACGAGAAGCGCCCCGATGCTCGTCAGGTCTCTCGTCAGATCTTCCTGACCGCGGCCGAGGAAGCCGATGTGCGCGAGATGCTGGATCGTGGCGTTGAGGTCGAGATTCGACCCCTGGCCGATGACCCCAAGGTTGACTGCGCCAGCGTGCTCTAGGCGTTTAATTTCGAAGAGCCTGCGGGTTCTTCGTAGTGTCCTATATGGAAAGGGGGATGTATGCTTACCCAAGCAATCCTCATCGGACTTATCGCCGCATTTGGTAAGTTCGACTACCAGCTCGGTACGCTCTATGCGTTCCGCCCCATCGTCCTGTGCCCGCTCGTGGGCCTGGTGCTGGGGGACCTGCAGTCCGGCCTCGCGATCGGTGCGAGCCTGGAGCTGCTGTTCATGGGCTCGATCTCCATCGGCGCCTACGTGCCGCCTGATGAGACGATCGGCGGCGTGCTTGCCTGTGCCTTCGCTATCCAGCTGGGCCAGAGCACCGAGGCAGCCATCGCGCTTGCCATGCCCATCGCTACGCTGTGCCTTGCCATCAAGAACATCCTCAACGCCGCCCTGCCGATCCTGGTTGACCGCGCTGATGTCTTCTCCGGCCAGGGCAACCTTAAGGGTGTCTATGCGATGCACTTCCTGATCGGTTCCACCGGTGTCATCATGGCGTTCCTGCTGTGCTCGCTGTCGTTCTATCTGGGTGCTGACGCTATCCAGGGCATGCTCGACTTCATCCCGCCCTTTGTCCTTGCTGGCTTCGGCGTTGCCGCCAACATCCTGCCGGCCATGGGCTTCGCCATGCTCGGCCGCCTGGTGCTCACCAAGCAGCTCGTGCCCTTCTACTTCCTGGGCTTCCT
>JAIIUG010000037.1:0-20290 GCA_022739635.1 Collinsella sp.
GAGACCTATTACAGCAGCAATGTGCTTTATCACTATCGCACGGGCGAATGGACTCAGGATTCTGAGGGCTTCTGGCGCGATTCCGACGGCTATTACGTTGTTGCCGCGGGCGATAAGGCCCAAGGCTCCACGTTTACCGGTTCCAAGGGCGAGTGCAAGGTCTATGACTCCGGCTGCGCTGCCGGAACCACCGACTACTACACTGGCTGGTAATCTGCCATAAGCCAATAGGACATGACGGGCGGGCGTCTTTGCCGAGCCTTTGGGCAACGTAAGGGCGTTCGTTTTTTGTGCGTGCTTGAGTTAACAGAGCGCTTACCGTGGCAGTACGCCGCGCATATGGGCGCGGGGCACACTAGTTCATGAGAAATAAGGTCTTTCTCGTGGAGGAAGTGGTCTTGTGAACGCTCGAGATATCGCCGTTGCCGCCGTTGCATTGACGCTTGGTTGTCTTGGTCCTACGGCCGCGCTCGTCGCGGGCATGCAGGGGTCTTGTGGGGCTGCTCCAATCGTGGTTGGCGCGCTGATCGCAGCCGCACTGCTGGGAAGCGCGGGTGTAGTCCTTTGTCGCGACGATGAGGGCCAGGCCTCGGAGTCGCAGCTATAACCGTCGGGACATCGACTACTGGTTATAGATGAAGATGAAAGCCGCCGTAAGGGGAGTGCTCCTTGCGGCGGCTTTGCTGTTGAGTCTGTTGACGTGGTGAGCCGGGCGCTACCAGCTTGCCTCGATATCGCGAATGCGCTGATAGAGCCATTCATTCTGCGGTGCCTGGATATCGTGCTTGGCCGCCAGACGGCAGATGGTGCCGGCGAACTCCTCGACCTCGGTTTTGCGCCGCGCGATGCGGTCTTGCGCCATCGAGGGCATGCCGGCGGGATCGATTCCTTCGATGAGGTGCACCATCTGCGTCAGGTCTGCCTCGGTCAGCTCAACGCCCTCGGCGTTGGCGACCGCAAGCGTTTCGCGCATGGCGGAAACAAGGCAGCGACGCTGCTCGGAGCCCGGCTCCGTGGCGCTTCCGTACGTGCCGCCGTAGGCCATGCAGGTCTGGTTGATGCCGTCGTTGAGCATGAGTTTGGCCCACATGCGGTGCGCAATGTCGCTCTCGACGGTGTGTGCGATGCCGCAGCGCGTGTAGAGCTCGTCGATTGCGGTGATGGCTGCGGGATCCGTACCGGCCGCCGCGCCAAAGCGGATTTCGCCCGTGTTGGTAAAGGTGAGCTCTCCGTTGAGAAACACAGCGTCCATGCCCTGGCAAATACCAAGAACGGTATGCTCCCAGCCAAAGCGCTCGGCAATCTTTTGCTCGCTCGTGATGCCGTTGCACAGCGAGGCGATGAGCGTATTGGGTCCCACGACGCGCTCCATAGTCTTGAGTGCTTGGTCGAGACCGGTGGTCTTGACCGTCAGGATGACCAGATCGGCGGGCGTTGCCTTGCTGGCGCGGACGGACTTGAGCGCACAGGGCTTGCCGTTGACGGTGAGCGCATCGTTTGCGTGACGCTCAAAACGGGCGTCATCCATAACGTATTCGACGGCGTCATTGCCGAGGGCCTTGGCAATCATACTGCCGTAGAGCAGGCCGACGCCGCCCTTGCCGATAAAGGCGACCTTGTTGATCTGCATGTGAATCATCTCCCCATATAAAAGGCGCCCGCGTAAAGGGCGCCTGATGGATTGTATGCCGCCGGACCATGCTGCGTGCACCGGATGGCCGTATTTGTTTGTTGCTCCTTTCATCGGGCTTTTTGCTGATGTTAAAGCGGTGTCGTGACGGCTCGATTTCTGCTGCGTTACGATACGTTCTCGATTGCGATTCCACGATGTTTCGGTCGCGTGACCATTGTGTTTCGTCTTGCCGGGGCGCTGATGGCGAAAGGAGGGGCCGTGCAATACCGCGTTGACCCCAAAAGTGGTAACCGAATATCTGCTCTGGGTCTGGGCTGCATGAGATTTCCCGGTGCGCCGGGACACCCCGATGCGAAGACGGCCGATGCCATCATTTCCCGTGCGGTGGAACAGGGGATTAATTATCTGGATACTGCGTATCTTTATCCCGGTAACGAGGTGTGCGTGGGCGCCTCACTTGAGCGCTTGGGGCTGCGTGACCGGGTGTTGCTGGCGACTAAGTTGCCGCACGCTTCGTGCAAATGTGCGGAGGATTTCGACCGCTTTTTTGACGAGCAACTGCACCGTTTGCGGACCGACCATATCGACTACTACCTTATGCACAACATTACCTCGCCCGCCCAGTGGGAGCGCGTGGTGGCGTTGGGCATCGAGGACTGGATTGCGCACCAAAAGGCTGCGGGGCGTATTCGCCAGATAGGTTTTTCGTACCACGGCAGTGCGGCGGACATCCTCACGATGCTTGACGCGTATGACTGGGATTTTTGCCAGATCCAGTACAACTACGCTGGAGAGCGCTACCAAGCGGGAACGGCGGGACTCATGGCGGCTGCGGAGCGCGGGCTCGCGGTGTTTGTGATGGAGCCGCTGCTGGGCGGGCGTTTAGCGGGCAAGCTGCCGCCGTGGGCCCGCGCTGTGCTCGATGGCGCCCCTGACCCGCATTTGCGCACTCCTGCCGCCTGGGGCCTTTCGTGGGTGTGGAACCATCCTCAAGTCACGATGCTGCTTTCGGGCATGACCGATACCGCGCAGGTGGACGAGAACGCGGCATTGGCGGATCGCGCACTGCCGAATTCGATGACGACAGAGCAGCTCGATACCATCGCGCGTGTGCTGGGAGAGTTTGAGAAATCGAATCGCGTGCCCTGTACGGGCTGCGGCTACTGCATGCCGTGTCCCAAAGGCATCAATATCCCTGGGTGTTTCGCCGCCTACAACGCAAGCTATGCGCACAGCTGGTTTACGGGCCTGTCGCAGTATTTTACGGCGAGCGCGGTGCGGACGAGTGAGCCCAAGTTGGTGAGCAATTGCGTCAAATGCGGCAAATGCGCACGTCACTGCCCGCAGCACATCGATATTCCTGAGCGTCTCGACGATGTGCGCCGACGTTTCCAGCCTGGCCCCGTAACGGCCGCGCTTAAAGCCTTTTGCAAAACGCGTTCCTGATGCCCCTTTTATAAGTTGCGGTGGAATAGTTCCTGTTTGCGGCAGAATAGGGCATCGACAGGAACTATTTCACCGCAACTGATGAGGGGGAGCTGGAGATGCTGACGATTGGGTGTCATCTTTCGACGACGAAGGGCTATCGGGCGATGGGGGAGACGGCGCTATCCATTGGCGCCAACACCTTTGCATTCTTCACGCGCAACCCGCGCGGCGGCAAGGCGAAAGATCTTGACATGGATGACGTGGCGGCCCTGCGCGAGCTTATGGAGAAAAACGACTTTGGCCCGCTTGTGGCTCATGCCCCCTATACCTACAACCCCTGTTCTGCCAAAGAGCGGGCACGCGAGTTTGCCTTGGAGGCAATGGCCGAGGACTTGCAGCGTCTGGAAGCGCTGCCCGGCAACTACTACAACTTCCACCCCGGCGCGCATGTGGGGCAGGGGACTGATGCCGGCATTCAGATGATCGTCGACACCTTGTGTCAGGTGATGTTTGAGGGGCAGCAGACGACGGTGCTGCTCGAGACCATGGCGGGAAAGGGTACCGAGGTGGGCCGTAGCTTTGAAGAGCTGGCGCGCATTATCGAGGGTGCTGCCGCCAGGCGTCCAGAGCTATCGGACAAGCTGGGCGTGTGTCTGGACACCTGCCATGTGAGCGATGCCGGCTACGACATCATCCATGATCTGGACGGCGTACTCGACGAGTTCGACCGCGTGGTGGGTATCGACCGCTTGCGTGCCGTACACATCAACGATTCGAAGAACCCCAGTGGTGCCCATAAAGATCGTCACGAGTGCATCGGCAAGGGCTACCTTGGCAGCGAGGAGTTTGGCGGCGGTATGCAGGTTATGCAGAATATTGTATCGAACGGCCGCTTGCGCGCATTGCCATTCATTTTGGAGACACCGAACGAACTTGCAGGTTATGCGGCTGAAATCAAACTGTTAAGGTCATTGCAGCAGTAATGACTGTCATAAAGTGGAGTGTTCCATTCACGTTATGGGTTTGTTTCAATCAGTTTTCTAATTGCGGATTCTTCCAAACGGGCGCATAATATCCAACAGTTTTTGCAGACCCCTGAATCAAACGGGGTCACCGGAAGGAGACTGATTATGAAGCTGAAGAAGCTTGGCGCATTTGCCGCCACGGGTGCTATGGCACTCGCCCTCGCACTGACGGGCTGCGGCTCGTCCAACGCCACCTCTGGTTCTGATGCCGGTTCCAGCAGCTCTGACGACGCTAAGGTCGAGAAGGTCGACGGCTCCAAGGAGTACGCGCTCGTCAAGGACGGTACGCTGACCGTCGGCACCTCTGCCGAGTACGCTCCGTTTGAGTACAAGGATGACAACGGCGATTATCAGGGCTTTGACCTTGAGCTTATCAAGGCTATCGGCGACAAGCTGGGCCTGGATGTCGAGTACGTCAACAATGACTTTGACACGCTGGTTCCGGGTGTCGCTTCGGGCGCCAAGTATGACGTTTCCATCGCGGCTATCACCGACACGCCCGAGCGTGAGAAGGAAGTCACTTTCTCCGATTCCTACTACATGGACGATCAGGCTATCGTGACCAAGGTCGATAACACCGACATCACGGCCGACAACTACAGCGAGAAGCTCAACAACGCCGACGCTACCATCATCGTCCAGTCTGGATCGACCGCCGAGGCCTTTGCTCAGGAAAACTTCCCCAAGGCTAAGATCGTTCCCTACAAGGACGCCACCGAGTGCTTCAGCGCCCTGCAGTCCGATAAGGGCGATGCCGTAGTCACCAACCGCTCCGTTGCCAGCCAGCTGACCGCCGAGCAGTTCAACACCTGCCAGACCATCAAGCAGGTCAGCACCGGCGAGGAGTACGCCATCGCCATCAACCAGGGCAACACCAAGCTCAAGGACGACATCAACCAGGCCATCAAGGACCTGACCGACGACGGTACCGTTGACGCCCTCATGGCTAAGTACAACATCAAGTAAATTAATGCTTGATTGCGCGCGGGCCCTTTCCGTTTTGCGGAGAGGGCCTTTGCGCCTCTCTTGACGGAGAGCGTTTCCGTCTCGTTTTGTCGGCAACTTCTACGATAGGAGCCACCTTGTCTCGACTGAACAAAGGGGCCACGGAGCAGCGTTTTCCACTGCCCGCCTTGCTCCAAAAGCTAGCCTGCGTCATGGCCGTGGCGCTCGCGCTGGTGTGCGCGGGGGCATATGCGCCCACGACCGCCCAGGCGCTTGAGACCGCAAAGATTACCGCCCGACCCAACACCGGTTCGGGCAGCGCTGTGGTCGGCGGCACCGAGACGCGCATTACCTGGGAAGTTCAGGCCGATGCCGACGAGGAGCTGAGCGGTCTTTCGCTGACGTTTGTCGACGGCACGACGTTTGGTACCGATGACACGCGATTGACGATGCTCTCGGGCGAGGACCTCATGGATCGTACGCCCATGAAGCCCACGTGCAAGGCTGACGGCCAGACGCTCAAGATCGACTTTGGCGAGACGGCGCCTGCCGGTGGCTTTTTCCGTGTCGAGGTTTACGGCGTGACGTTTCCCGTCGAGGGCGGCGATGAGGCCTTCAGCGGCACCTATACGCTCGCCGACGGCTCGACCAAGAAGATCTCCAAGATTCCGTCGGTGGAGATCAAGGGCGTGACGGCATTCGATAACTTCCTGGCCGACCTTAAGGAGCAGCCGTGGGTCGAGGCATGGAATTCCAACATGTTCCTGCGCCTGTTCCTGAACCCGGTTATTTTGGTCCAGAGCCTGCCGATCGTCTTCAAAGGCTTCCTTATGTCGCTCTCGATCGTGCTTGTGGCGTTTCCGCTGGCGATTCCCTTCGGCTTCGCGCTGTCGCTCATGCGCATCTCCAAGTCGCGCATCCTGCGCTGCCTTGCCGGCATCTACGTGAATATCATCCGCGGCACACCGGCGTTCCTGCAGATATATATCGCGTTCTTCGGTCTGCCGCTGGCCGGCGTCAAGGTGGACGACTATGTCCTGGGCGTTATCGTCATGGCCATGAACTCGTCTGCGTATCTGTGCGAGATCTTCCGCGCCGGCATCCAGTCGATCCCCAAGGGCCAAAACGAGGCGGCTCGCTCGCTGGGCATGAATGCCCTCCAGACGCTGCTCTACGTTATGATTCCGCAGACGTTCCGCAATGTTCTGCCTACGCTGACTAGCGAGTTTATCCTGCTCTATAAGGATACGTCGCTGCTCGCCGCCGTGGGTGTGGTCGAGATCGTCATGAACGCCCGAACCATCGTGGCCACGACGGGCTCCATTACGCCGTATGTGGTTGCCGCCCTGTTCTACCTGGTCATCACTCTGCCGCTTGCTCGCTTGGTGAGCGGTCTTGAGGCGAGGCTTTTGGGTACGGCCGAAGTCAAGAAGAAGCGTCCCACCAAGAGCGCCGGACAGGTCGTCGCGACGCCCGCCGATCACATCGCCGGTCTGTAAGGAGGTCCTATCATGAGCGAAACCAATAACTCGAACGAGGTCGTCGTCAGCATCAAGAACCTCCAGAAGGCCTTTGGCGATAACGTGGTCCTGCGCGATATCGATCTGGATGTGCACAAGGGCGAGGTCGTCGTAGTCCTGGGTCCTTCGGGCTCGGGCAAGTCGACGATGCTTCGCTGCATCAATCGTCTGGAGCATCCCACGAGCGGCTCGATCGTCGTTGAGGGCGTGGACGTGTGCGCCAAGGGCGTCGACCTTAACAAGGTACGTACGCATCTGGGTATGGTGTTCCAGCAGTTCAATTTGTTCCCGCACCTGTCAGTCAAAAAGAACGTCATGCTCGCACAGCAAAAGGTACTCAAGCGCAGCAAGGAAGAGGCCGAGAAGATTGCCGTCGAGGAGCTGACCAAGGTCGGTCTTGCCGAGCGTATCGACTTTATGCCGAGCCAGCTCTCGGGCGGCCAGCAGCAGCGCGTCGCCATCGCCCGCGCCCTGTCGATGAACCCTCACGTCATGCTCTTTGACGAGGCCACGTCGGCGCTCGACCCCGAGCTGGTTCGCGACGTTCTGGGTGTCATGCGCGACCTGGCACGCGACGGCATGACCATGATCGTCGTGACGCACGAGATGGGCTTTGCCCGCGACGTCGCCGACCGCGTCGTCTTTATGGACGGCGGCGTTATCGTGGAAGAGGGCACGCCGAGCGAGGTCTTCGACCATCCCAAGAGCGAACGCACCAAGGCGTTCTTGGGCAATATCTCGTAGCCGCTTTATATGACTGACATAACAGAAAACGGGAGCTGGATGTGATCCGGCTCCCGTTTTTGTTGGGATGCGAATGTGTTTTGGTGCAGAGCGCGTTACGGGCGGAGCTCATTGCCGCTAGGCGAGCTCGGCTCCAAGGGCGCGGCAGGCCGCCTCGCCCTCATCGTCGGGGGCGTCGTAGCAAATGACGGAATCGACGACGTTGACACCCGCCTCGTCGGCGTCGGCCTTCCAGTTGTCCATCCACTCGCCTTCGGCCCACGAATAGGAGCCAAAGAGGACGACCTTTTTGTCGCCGAGAGTCTCCTTGGCCTCGTCCCACATCGGCTGGAACTCATCGTACTCGAGTTCCTCGGAGCCCATGGCGGGGCAGCCGAAGGCGAAGGCGTCGTAGTCGGCGGCTCTGTCGGCAGAGAAGTCGGCGCAGGGGATGACCTCAGTCTCGGCACCCGCGGACGTGGCGCCTTCGGCGACGAGGTTTGCCATGGCCTCGGTATTGCCCGTGCCACTCCAATAGACGACGGCGATCTTGCTCATGTTTTGTCCTTTCGGTTGTGCGGCGCTGGCCGCGGCTCGTACGTTCTATCGGGTTGCCTGGGCAAGTTGCGCCAGGCTACAGCCCTGCTGATAGACAAAGGTGAAGTATTGGGTACAGGCACGGTAGGCATCAAACGTCGCAAGCGCCTGCTCGACATTTGCGTAGACCTTCCAGGCTCCAAAGACCTTGTAGTTCTCGCCGCGCTGGACGATAAACTCGTGCACGTCGTCGTAGGGATATCCCAGGAAGTAACCTATTTCGTGCGGAAACTCGCAGGCGCAGTCTTTGCTGCAGCTAGCTTGCTGGGGTAGTGCGCATCGAGTTTGGCTGCAGGCGCATTCCGCGGCGTTATTGCTCGCGAGCGTGATGCGTGATGCCAAATGCACAAGGCATGTCGAAAGGTCTCTCGTGTCGTAGCCTTCCGAGGCGAGCGCCGTTTGGGCGCGAGGGTCTGCGAAATAGGTGGTGAGGCTTTTGGCTCGGTACACGTACACGAGCGCTCCGCAGGGCCGCCAGACCAAAACACTCAGGTGGATGCCGAGCGGGTCAAGCTCGCGATTGCACTGGGCGATAACGTTGAGCAGGCGTGCTCGGCGTTCTGCGATGTTTTCGGTTGCGGACGAGCCGTCCCCGTGGGCGTAGGTGCCTGGATAGGTAAAGAGCGATGCCGGCTTGATGCCCGCGAGCGTTGGAGAGCAGTTGCGCACGACTGCTGCCTGAAACGTTGGGATGTCTATGGTTCGAGTCACGGCGCTCCTTACGAATCTAAACTGTTAGACTAGGAAAACTTATACACGAAAGTAAGCCTTGGTCAACAAAAAAGTTTGAAGAGGGAAACTAATTGACCGAACGGACATGATTTTGGGTTAAGATGAGGACACCCCATGGGGGTATCTAGATAGGGCTACTTGAAAGGGGAATGCATGAGTGACTTGCTCAACCCTGCGAATCTCATCGTGCTTGCCGTGATTGTCGTTGGCATGTTCTTTGGCCTGCGTCGCATTGTCGCTTCGACACACGGGAAGAGTTGTTGCAGCGATGGCGCGAGCGGCAAGAAGGCCAAGAAGGTAGTGGTTGCGGATACCGATCCGTCCCACTACCCCTATAGCGATGAGTTGCTCATCGGCGGCATGAGCTGCGATGGCTGCGCTCAGAACGTGGCTAATGCCCTGAATGCACTGGATGGCGTGTGGGCAACGGTGACGTATGCGGACCACACGGCACGCGTGCGCTCTAAGCAGCCGGTTGATCGCGGTGTCCTTGAGGCGGCAGTGAAGGACGCGGGTTACTACGTCATGACGCTGTAAGCGCCGCCTTGGATGCGTTTCCTTGTCTAGGCTCGTCCGCGCAGTTCGATGTCTTGAATGTCATCGAAATCGATGGCGATATCCTTGAGCTTGAGCAGTTTAAAGGCAGGCAGTACCTCGTCGAGGATTCCGGTGCGAGCGCGATAGCCGTACATATCGTAATAGGTGACGCGGACCAGATCACCACGTTTGAGACCATCGAGCTTATGCGAAAGCTCGAGGGCTTTCTCTTCCGTTAGCTCACATTTTGGTTCGGCGGTGATCTCTTGCTTGCGCACGAGTTCGTAATATCCCGTGAGGGCGGCAAAGGGCATAAACTGCGCGGCACGGCCGGCACGGACGGCGCCATTAGCGGTGAGTTTGGGATTGGCGGAGCGACGTCTTCCCTCGGGATCTGCTAAGCGTTCAAAAGGTGTCGGTGGCCGCATCGGCTGTTGCTGGGGCTTAGGCACGGTGTCCTCCTACCTGATCGTTGCGTTCGCGTGCGGTAGCGCCGGCGGTAAAGCTTAGCCCCTTGACAAGCGCGTTTTTGCCGTATTTGCCCTTTACGGCCAGGACGGCACGGGCCAGCTCGCGCTCGCGCTCATCGGCCTCGACGTCGCTAAACAGATCGATGGTGGCAAATTCTTCGGGCACCAGATTGCCAAAGCCTAGATTGATACGCTTGACCGGTCGCTTGGGGTCGACCGTTTGTGCCCAAAGGTCATTGAAATACCCCATGATTTTCTTAAACGAATTAGTGCGCTCGGGCAGCTTTCGCGAGGCGTTGGAGTGCGCAAAGAGTGCGGCGTAGCCACCGCGCGGTTTGCCGCCATGCTCTCCCACAAAGATGCCATCGATAGCTTGCGCCTCCCGCACCAGGCGGCGCCGTTCGTCATCGCGCTGGACAGGCTTGGGCGCACGGGGCGCGAGCTCGGGGCCGGCGGTTGCGGTGGGTTCGATGCTCGACGTGCTCGAGCGCAGGTGCCCGCATCCGTCCACATATTGCGCTGTACCGCTGGCGTCGAGGCGGCGTATGTCGGCGCGCTCGCTTGCGTAGCCCACAAAGAGCGAGATGCTGTCGCAGACCACGTGCTTGTCGATCAAATCCAGCACGGCGGCATCGACCATTTCGCGCAAGACGGTGTAGGCCTGCTCGTAGGCATAGCCCTTCGAGAGCACCTGTCCTGTGGTGGTCGAAGTCGCTTGCGGGCGATAGGCTTGGATATCGGCGATGGTTGTCGGCTCACGCCCGAAGGCGTGGTCGATAAGATACTCGGCATTGACGCCGAGCTCGTCGTAGAGCAGGTTTTCGTCGAGCGCCGCGACCCCCATCAGGTCGTAGACGCCGTATTTCTCGAGACGGGCCGCCACGCCGGGGCCGATGCCCCAGATGTCGGTGATGGGGCGATGGGGCCAGATCTCCTTGCGAAAGGTCTCGTCGTCGAGTGTGCCGATGCGACTGGGCACATGCTTGGCGGTGATATCGAGTGCTACCTTGGCCTGGAATAGGTTGGGGCCGATGCCGACCGTCGCCGTGATGCCGGTGCGCGCGAGGACCTCATCGCGCAACATACGGGCGAAGCCTTCCGCATCGGTGTGATAGAGGTCCAGATAGGGTGTCACGTCGATAAAGCACTCGTCAATTGAGTAGACGTGAACGTCTTGCGGACTGATGTATTCCAGGTAGATACCGTAGATCTGCGCCGACACCTCCATGTAGTGCTGCATGCGCGGTACGGCCTTAATGTAGTCGATACCATCGGGTATTTCGAACAGGCGACAGCGGTTGTGAATCCCTAGGTCCTTCATAGCCTGCGTGATAGCGAGACAGATAGTCGTGCGTCCGCGCGATTCGTCGGCAACGACCAGGTTGGTGGTGAGCGGATCGAGCCCACGATCGACGCATTCGACGCTGGCATAAAACGTCTTGAGGTCGATGCAGATGTAGGTGTGCTGCTCGTGCGCCATCCGTGCCTCCCATCAAACACATGTTCTTATCGAATACCTGTTCGATAATACCTGCTCGACCGGACACCGTCAAAACCTGTCCCTATTTGGCAGGTATGGTCGTGCGGCTGCATCGAGTTTTTAACGCAGCCCTAAAGAGCGCGAAACAGCTCGGAAAAGCTCGCTTCGTAGCATGAGGCTAACGATTGATGCCACCATAAAGCACGGAAGGGTTGTGGGGATAATGGTTAACTATGGGTTTGGTATGCCGACGCGCTTGGTTGCGGATGGGGACGTGGCTCGCTGGTGCGGGCGATTGGTTGCCCACTATGGCGGCACCAAGGCGCTGGTGGTGCTGGGCGGTGACAAGCATACGCGCGATGAGCTTGTCTCGGCGGCGCTCGGCTCGCTTGATCGAGCTCTGCTCGAGCGCGCGCTATTTCGCTGCGGCTCGGTCGAGGGCGACGGGGGAGACGAGCTGATCGACGAAGCCGTGGCCCTGGCGACCGACGAAGGCGTGGACTTTGTCCTGGCGATCGGCGATGCCGATACGGCGGGCTTTGCGCGCGAACTCGCTCGTCGCATGGCCGTGCTCGATGCCGGCGAGGACGGCTTTGTTCCCTACGGATGCATCGTCTCCGAGGGAAAAGTGCCCGCCGTTGTGGGTGCCGGCGAGGTTCCCGTTTTCGCCATCATCGCTCCCGAACTGCTGGAGGGTATCGGCTCGCCCTTGCGCGAGCTGCTCGGCAGTGTGTGCGCCGCGGCCTAATATTTACCATAAAGGGATAGGTTATTTTTGGTTGGTAAAGCGTTTGACCTGCCAAAATAAACCTGTCCCTTTTTGGTCGGTTGCCGTTGGGGGGCGGATTGGCAACGCTCGCTGATTGTAGTCTTGACCTGCGCTAGAATAGGACTATCTGATTATCCGGGCGCATGGAGGCTTGCGCCCGTATGCTGAGGAGGACTATATGGCAACTGTTGCCGCACCTATCGACGCTACGTCGACTGCCGCTTGGAAGGCGCTCGAGGCTCATCAGGAGAAGCTCGAGGCCGAGGGTATCGACCTCAAGGCCTGGTTCGCCGCCGATGCCGAGCGCGTGAACAAGCTGAGCTTTGACGCCGGTGACCTGCACTTCGATCTGTCCAAGAACCTGGTGACCGATGAGACCGTCAAGCTGCTGTGCGATCTTGCCCGCGAGGTGAAGCTCGAGGAGCGCCGCGACGCCATGTTCTCCGGCGAGCACATCAACACCACCGAGGACCGCGCCGTCCTGCACACCGCGCTGCGCCGTCCGGCAAGCGAGAAGGGCCAGCTCATCGTTGACGGCCAGGACGTCGTCGCCGACGTGCACGAGGTCCTCGATCGCATGTATGCTTTCGCCGAGCGCGTGCGCTCCGGTGAGTGGAAGGGCGTTACCGGCAAGAAGATCGAGCACCTGGTGTCCATCGGCATCGGCGGCTCCGACCTGGGTCCGGTCATGGCCTACGAGGCCCTGCGTCCCTACGCCGACGCCGGTATCGATTGCCGCTATATCTCCAACATCGACCCCAACGATCAGGCAGAGAAGCTCAAGGGTCTGGATCCCGAGACCACGCTCGTGATCATCGTCTCCAAGACCTTCACCACGCTTGAGACCCTCACTAACGCCCGCGAGGTCAAGACCTGGATGCTCGAGCAGCTCAAGGCTCAGGGCGCCATCGATGGCTCCGATGAGCAGAACGCCGAGGCCGTGGCAAAGCACTTCGTTGCCGTTTCCACCGCACTCGAGAAGGTCGAGGCCTTCGGTATCGACCCCGCTAACGCTTTTGGTTTCTGGAGCTGGGTCGGCGGCCGCTATTCCGTTGACTCCGCCGTGGGCCTGTCGCTGATCGTCGTGCTCGGCCCCGAGCGTTTCCAGCAGTTCCTTGAGGGCTTCCACGCCATCGACGAGTACTTCTGCAACACGCCGCTCGAAAACAACGCCGTCGCGCTGATGGGCCTGCTCAACGTCTGGTACGTCAACTTCTTCGGTTCCAAGAGCCACGCCGTGCTGCCGTACTGCCAGTACCTGCACCGTTTCCCGGCCTACCTGCAGCAGCTCACCATGGAGTCCAACGGCAAGCACGTCCGCTGGGACGGCAGCGCCGTGACCTCCGACACCGGTGAGATCTTCTGGGGCGAGCCCGGTACCAACGGCCAGCACGCCTTCTACCAGCTGCTGCACCAGGGCACCGTGGTGGTCCCGGCCGACTTCATCGCCTTCGCCAATACCGCCAACCCTGCGACCGACAGCGGTCAGGACGTGCACGAGCTGTTCCTGGGCAACTTCCTGGCCCAGACCAAGGCGCTTGCCTTTGGCAAGACGGCCGATGAGGTGCGCGCCGAGGGCACGCCCGAGCAGATCGTCCCGGCCCGCTGCTTTGAGGGCAACCGCCCGACGACCTCGATCTTCGGTGACACGCTGACCCCGTTTGCACTCGGCGAGCTCATCGCCCTGTACGAGCACATCACGTTTGTCGAGGGCACGGTCTGGGGCATCGACTCCTACGACCAGTGGGGCGTCGAGCTGGGCAAGCAGCTTGCCAAGCAGATCACCCCGGCCTTCCACGACGACGCCGCCAAGGCCGAGCAGGACGCTTCGACCCAGGCGCTCATCGAGTTCTACCGCGCTCACCGCAAGTAAGTTTCGCTGTAAACTAACGTATGGCTGAAAGGGGCCCGTATCCGTTGGGATGCGGGCCCCTTTGCTATTTGGATAGGATGGAATGTATCGGGAGGCGCCTCGACGGGCATCGCAATCGTCGAAGGTGCGCCGTTCATGTTTGGGACAATATGACATTTTTCCCGTTGCAAACAGCGCCGCCGTGGGTGTTCTGTATGATGACTCAGACAAGGTTGTTCAATGACAGGGAGACATATATGGCAATCAAAGCCATCGCAATGGATATCGACGGTACGCTCACCAACGACCAAAAGGTCATCAGCCCGCGTACGCGCGAGAAACTGCTCGCGGCGCAGGAGTCGGGTATTAAGCTCATCTTGGCTTCGGGTCGCCCCGCATGGGGGCTGCACGCCTTGGCGCAGGAGCTCGACCTTCAGAACCATGATGGTCTGCTAGTTGCCTTTAATGGCGCGCATGTGGTCGACGCTCAGACCGATGAGGTTCTTTTTGACCAGGCCATGCCGGCTGACGAACTGCACCGTCTGATTGATCATCTGCGCAATTTCGACGTGATTCCTATGATTTCGCTCGGTCGCGATTTGCACGTCGAGGACTCGTACCATTGCATGATCACGCTGCCTGACGGCTTGCGGAAGAATATCGTCAAGTATGAGCGCGATGCGTGCGATCTTAAGATTCGCGAGGTCGAGAGCCTGCATGAGGTCGTGGACACTTATCCCGTGGACAAGCTGCTGACGGCGGGTGATCCGACCTACCTGCAGGCGCATTACGAGGAGATGTATGCGCCCTTTACCCAGACGCTTTCGGGCATGTTTACGGCCGACTGGTACTTTGAGTACACGGCGCCCGGTATCGACAAAGCCCGTGCGCTCGAGGGTGCCCTGCCCAAGCTCGGCATCGATGCCAGCGAGGTCGTATCGTTTGGCGACGGCCAGAACGACAAGTCCATGATTGAGTGGGCCGGCACCGGTGTTGCCATGGGTAACGCCGTCGATGAGGTTAAGGCTGTAGCCCAGATGGTGACCGCCAATAACAACGAAGACGGTATTGCAGTGGCGTTGGATAAGCTGCTGGGCTAGAATCGCCGATAATGCATGGTTTGGGCGCCTGCTTACAGGCGCCCTTTTGTTAGGGAGGGTGCCGTGTCCGCATTTCCGTTCGACGCCGTGATCTTTGACATGGACGGTGTCATTGTCGATACCGAGTATTACTACCTGGGCGAGACCGCCGCGTTTGCCAAGGAGCTTGGGTTGAACCTGACTCAAGAGGAGTTGAATGGGCAGGTCGGTACCTCGCATCAGTTCTTTCTCCGCATGCTGGTCGATTGGTTTGAGCGTGCCGGTAAGGGGCATTTTACTGGCGAGGAAGCGTTGGCCCGTTGGGATGAGTGGGCGCATAAACGTCCGCGCGACTATCAGGCTTTGATTAACCCAGGCGCCGTGGATACGATTCGAGAGCTGCCGCGCCGCGGCGTTCGCGTGGCGCTTGCCAGCTCGTCGCCCATGGATAGCATCGAGGAAGTACTCAATGCGTGCGGGCTGTCGGATGCCTTTGAGTATGTGGTGAGTGGCGAGCAGTTTAAGGAGAGCAAGCCCGAGCCCGACATCTACCTGCATGCGCTGGACCTGCTGAGGCTGCCCGCGAATCGCTGCTGCTGCGTTGAGGATTCGGTGCCTGGCATCACTGCCGGCAAGCGCGCCGGTCTGACAGTAATCGCCAAGCGTGAGGAGCGCTTTGGCTTTAGTCAGGACGCCGCGGATAAGATTATCGATCAGCTGCCGGAGCTGCTGGAACTCGCGTAGATCCTGGGCGGTACTGCTGTCACAACAGTGATTCCGTTGGCATAAGAGAGGGGCGACGTCATGGCATTTAACGTGAACGCACTGGGGTTTGGCGACAACGTCGTCGACCGCTACGAGCATATCCACACGATGTATCCGGGCGGCAATGCGGTGAACTTTGCCGTGTATGCCAAGAAGTGCGGTGCCGCGCGCTCCGCGTATATGGGCATCTTTGGTAATGACGCTGCTGCTGAGCATGTGATTGCGAGTCTTGAGGATGAGGACGTTGAACTAGCCAAATGCAAGCAGCTCATCGGCGAGAATGGTGCGGCACGCGTTACTGTGGTCGATGGTGATCGTGTATTTCTGGGGTCTAACGAGGGCGGCATCCGTGGTGATGCGCGCTATGTGCTCGATCGTTTTGATCTAGCGTATATGAAGCAGTTCGATGTGGTCCATTCGGGTAACTACTGCTTTACCGAGCGTGAGCTGCCTAAGCTGAAGGCGTCGGGTATTACCGTTTCGTTTGACTTCTCGGATGATTCGACCGATGAGTACTACGAGCAGATTGCTCCCTACGTTGACTTCGCGTTCTTTAGCGCGGCAGACGCTGCGAGCGAGGATGAGATTCGCGAGCGTCTGGCATGGGTGAAGAGCCTAGGTCCGCGTTTTGTATCGGCAACGGCTGGCGCTGAGGGCTGCATTGCCTACGATGGCGAGCGTTATTACCGCCAACTGGCTAAACCGGTAACGGATATGAAGGACACCATGGGTGCGGGTGACTCGTTCCTCACCTCGTTTTTGATGTGCTATCTTGATTCCGCCAAGCGTGGTGAGGATGGCGCCGAGGCCACCGAGCGCGCGCTCGACTTTGCTGCCGGGTTTGCCTCGACCGTGTGCGGCATGGAAGGTTCTTGGGGCCACGGAGCGCCGATTTTTGAATAGTTGAGCGGTCCCGGGAAGTCGAATTGTTGTCTTCCCGGGACCCTGTGGGCAAAAAATGCCAAATATGAGTACTGTCACTATTTTGGTAACAGCAAATTCAAGCTTTTGAGGCCCTGGTTGAGCGCCTGGGGGCGATTAAAACCTGTTATTTACGGCTTTAGCCATGCTATAACGCCTTGATAATGAACAGATGTACATTATCAAGGCGTTCTTTTGTCGCAAAATAATGCTACTAGTTTCGCAACAGTACTCATATTTGATGTTTTTTGCCCACTGGGGTCAGCGGAAGTCAAATATGGAGTGCGAATTTCCTAAAACGATCGATTCGACGCCCCCCACGGAGTGGTTTTTAAGTTCGGCGATGTGCCGGGAGACGCTTTTCAGCGATGTGATGAGCTGCTGTGCGCTTGCATCTGCTTGCGGTTCGGCTGGAGCGTCGGTTTCGAGCAGCAGACGGTCGAGTGGAATCTGTCGGGCGTATTCACGACTGCGCTTGGTAGCGAGCATCCGCTCGTTCACGGAAAAATAGCAGCCTGCGTTTCGCGCACGGACGAACTCGTTCGAGGTGCCGCTAAACCAGTGAAAGATGATGGCGGGGGAGTTGGGGCTTGGGGTGAGTAATCCATATGACTCAAGGGCGTCCAGTACGGTTCCTGCCGAACGAACAGCGTGAATTGATATCACGCGCCCGGCGAGAGGGTGCTGCACGAGTGCATCGCAGAGACGGTCAAGTGCCTGTATTTGAAGCGGTTCGCTTCCGGCAAAGCGCGCGGAAAAGTCGAGTCCTACCTCGCCGATATAGCGCTCTTGGTCAGCAACTTCGCAAAGCAGATTGACTTCGGCAGGACCGCAGCGGCCGTCGGCGAGCCACCAGGGATGGAGGCCGATGCCGGCAAAGATGTTTGAATGGCTGCAGGCGCGCTTCTTTGTGTGGGCAAAGTCGCGTGGGTCTACGCCACAGTCAAAGAGCCCTAGGCCCAGTGCCGTCGCCTCATCGGCGACGGCGTCTGGGTGAGCCATTAAATCAAGGTGACAGTGTGCGTCGAATAGCTGCGGTGTCATTGCGACGTGTCTCGTTAATCTAGGCGCTGACCGTCGGCGCGCACGTGCTCGCACCCGCGCCCGCTGATCTGGCGGATAACTTCGCCGGCGATCATCTGGCCCATGATGGGCGGCATAAAGCTCGCAGTTCCCAGCTCGGTGCGCTCGTGGATGTTGGAGGGGTCGCGGGGATGAGTCTTAACCGATTCCTCGCAGCTAAACAGCACGTGCAGGCTCCTGATGCCGCGTTTTTTGCACTCTTTGCGCATGATACGGCTCATGGGGTCGCGCACGGTGTCAAAGATGTCGGCAAAACGCAGGCATTCGGGATGCAGCTTGTTGCCTCCGCCCATGGAGCTAACCAAACGAATGTCGTGCTCCTGAGCATATTTGGCAATGGTGAGCTTGGCCGAGATGGTGTCGATAGCGTCGACGACGTAGTCGAGCTTGCCGCCCGTCTGCTCAAAAACGCTCGTAAAGAACTCGTCGATATTGTCGCTCAGCAGATATTCAGTTCGCTTGATGACGGTGGTGACGGGATTGATATCGTGGATCATGGCTTCCATAACATCGACCTTGCGCTTGCCGATGGTGCTGTGAAAGGCGATGGCCTGGCGATTGATATTGCTGGGCGCGATGATGTCCTTGTCCAGAATTACAAAATGACCAATGCCGCCGCGGGCGAGTGCCTCGCAGCAGTTGGAGCCCACACCTCCGCAGCCGAGTACCAGCACCGTGGCGTTGGCGAGCTTGTCGAGTGCCTCGCGGCCCATGATGATCTCGAGCTTGGTGTCGCGTGTCTCGACGAGTGCAGCAGTTTCGGTCATAGACATCCTCCGATGGGGAAGCGAATCGTGTTTTAGCTATCGCCATTATAGGTATTATTACGATTCCATTTGAACCCTTGGGGTTTGTTGAAATGGGATCGGGATTCGCATAAGATAAAGCAGATGGCACCCGTTGCAGCGGGTTGGCCAACTCCCAAACACGTTTGTAGCGTGAGAAGTGGCCGTCTTCGCATTACGCGGAGGCGGCTATTTTTTTGAGTACAAGATTAGACAGTTAGACAAACATCTAAATATCGAGTATAGTGTGCGCGTCATGAGAGATGATGAGAGGAGGTCTTATGCCGGGAGAGGGTTTTAAGGCGCTTGCCGATCCAACGCGACGGCGCATTTTGGAGTTGCTGCGCGAGGGCAATTGCACGGCGGGGGAGCTTGCCGAGCATTTCGATATCAGTAAGCCGTCGCTAAGCCATCACTTGGCGACGCTCAAAAATGCCGGGTTGGTGACCGACGAGCGCCATGGCCAAAACATCGTATACAGCTTAAACACCACCGTCATGCAGGATTTAATTGGCTGGTTTATGGGCTTTACAAACACTGAAGGTGATAAGGATGAATAACGAAAACAAGGGCATTCACCCCACGGGGGTATCGTCGCGCGTGTGGATTGCGCTGGTCGCTCTGTGCGTCGCCAATGTCGTAGCGCACCTCATGGTGATGCCGAGCTTGCCTGCGCAGATTCCCACGCACTGGGGCGCGAACGGCGCCGTCGACGGTTGGGGTCCTAGCTGGATGGCCTCCGCGCTCGGCGCGCTGCCTCTGGCGCTTCTCGCAATGTTCTGCGTGGTGCCGCGCATCGACCCCAAAGGCGAGGCATATCGAACCTCGGGCAAGTTCTATCAGGGTTTCGTAATCGCCTTCACCTTGTTCATGTGCGCCATAAGCTGGCTGGGAGAGCTTACGGTCTGGGGCGTGGTGCCGGCGGTCGGTTCGGTTAACGTGCTGATTTCCGGTGTTGTCGGTTTGCTGTTCATCGGCGTAGGCAACTACTTGCCGCGTGTGAAGCAGAACTATACGCTCGGTATCAAGACACCTTGGGCGCTTGCCGATCCCGAGAACTGGCGCCGTACGCAGCGTTTTGGCGGCGCCTGCTTTATGGTGCTGGGTATTGGCCTGATTGTGATGGGCGTGGCAGGCAGCGTGCTTTCGAGTGAAGTCGTCGCCGCGGTGATTGCGGTTCTGGCGTTTGGTTCGGTTGGAGCCGTCTACGTCTACTCGTATCTGTTGTGGCGCAAATCGCAGTGAGCCGCTCGTTAAGGTTGCGGAAAACTAGCGTACGCAGTTCATAGTATGTTCCGGGGGACTTTTCCCAGGTAGTATTAGGGGGTGTGGGCAACCATGCCCCTTTTTCGTTACGTTTCAGAGCTGGTTTCCTCATTTCGTTTCTACTAAAGCGAATCAAGAATAGGGAAACAGCAGGTAGAAAGGATAGAACAGGCAAATGGCAGAGTTTATCTACCAGATGTATCAGGCTCGCAAGGCCCATGGCGACAAGGTAATCCTTGACGACGTGACCCTGAGCTTCTACCCCGGTGCCAAGATCGGCGTCGTGGGTCCCAACGGCATGGGCAAGTCGACCCTGCTCAAGATCATGGCCGGCATCGAGGAAGTTTCCAACGGCGATGCCAGGCTCACCCCCGGCTACACCGTAGGTATCCTGCAACAGGAGCCGCCGCTCGACGACGACAAGACCGTCATCGAGAACGTGCGCATGGCGTTTGGCGACATGATTGCCAAGGTCGATCGCTTCAACAAGATCGGCGAGGAGATGTGCGACCCGGACTGCGACATGGACGCCCTCATGGCCGAGATGGGCAAGCTCCAGGACGAGATCGACGCCGCTGATGGCTGGGATATCGATTCCAAGCTCGGCCAGGCCATGGACGCCCTGCAGCTGCCCGATTCCGACATGCCGGTCAACGTGCTTTCCGGCGGCGAGCGCCAGC
>JAIIUG010000160.1:0-2155 GCA_022739635.1 Collinsella sp.
ATACCAACCCGCGCGTGCTTGCCGTGCTGCAGGATGCGCCCTATGTTGAGGATCTGGAGCAGGCATACGGCTATCTGGTGTTGGGCGGCACGTCATACGGAGAGGAAAAGGGCACGGGGACATCCCAGGGCTATACCATTGGCGCCGAGTTGGGCGTTGCCGTCGAGGTGCAGACCGGTCCGCCCCTGGTCGCGATGAATGCTTCAGTCGATTTTGCCGCCGAGGGATGCTATGACTACCGGAGCGAGCGCACGGTCAGCGCAAGCGTAAGCTATGAGTCGCATGCCGGCGAGGGTGACAAGGCCGTGCTCTACACGATTCCGATGGTCTATTACGAGTATGAGATCGAAAATGAGGAAACTGGTGGCAAGGGCGTGATGGCGGCGCCCGTGTCGCTCGGCGCGCAGACCTCGGTCGTTAATGTCGAGGCCTATGACCGCATTGCCAAACAGCACAATATGACGCCGCTCAGCTACTTTTTGACCAACCGGTCGGGAGAACCCGGAACCTATCAAACGACGCTCAACGGCGAGACTCCCGTTGGGGATTCCTTTGGCCTGGGCAAGCCTGGCGTAACGCGCGCCTACACGCACGATGGGTTTAACGGCGCCGCCGCGCAGTCGGGGGCGAGCATTGAGCAGACCATCGAAGTCGAGGAGGGCAAGGAGCAGGAGCTCGAGCTCGGCTTGACGCTGAACGGCAGCGTTGTCATGGGCGCGAAGCTCGCAAAGCACGAGTTGTTTGGCGGCCTGTGCTTTGGTGCCAACGCCGGCTTTACTACGGGTAACTCCTCGAGTGAATCGACCGAATACGGCGGCACCGTCGACAACCTGCCCGAGGCCGCGCAGGGCAAGTACGGTTTTGTGTGGCGTCTGGGCGTCAACGCGGTGGATGTCGACAAGTTCGAGGCAGACTCGGGCGACAAGCTCGGCACCAAGGACACCGACCAGTTCTGGATCGTGGGCTATGACGTTAAGGACGTCGAGATGCCCGACGCGCCGGCCGTGACGGGCTTTACGGCAAACGCCGTCGATTCGACCAGCGTTACGTTTAGCTGGGACGATGTACTCGCAAACAAGAGTGGCTTTAGCTACGGCGTAGGCATGCTGCAGAGCAATGCGGCGGATGCGGTCGTCAATAGCTGGAAGATTGCCGACAACACGCAGACCTCGCTCAAGTGGGATGGGCTGCAGCCCAATACGGGGTATCGATTCGCCATCGCCGCCGTTAAGAATGGATCCACGACCGAAACAGGTATTCGCTCGGCAATCATCACGGTCAAGACCATGCCCGATGGCATGACGATGACCGTGAGCGGACCTGCGGCGGATGCTGCGGAGGGGTCGGATCTTGGATACGACTCTTCGGTTGAGCGCACGGCGGGAAGCCACCTGACGCTCTCGGCGATTGGCCATGTGAAGCAACTCGGTGCCGACGATAGCGAAACAGGGCTGGCACCGACCTATATGTGGTACCGCAAGGGCCGCGGCGAGACAGAGTTTAAGCTCGTGGGTGCCGATGGCAACCTCGCGGCTGGAACGGCCTCAAAGCTCGAGATTGACCTGACCGCAGACGATGACGGTGCGCAGTATTACTGCCACGTGGGATACAACGACGTGGGCCTCGACACCGGCACGACGCTCGTGAATATCGAGGCCGAGGAGACGGCGCCCACAACGGTGAACGCCACCCCGATCCGCACGCGCCGCCTGTTCTCACAGGCAAGTGCGGGCGCCAAGAAGTTCCTGGACCATACGCTGGTAAACACCGCCGGCCCAACCGATTCCGAAGGTTCAAAGGACCCCGAGACTCCTGAGACCCCGACGAACCCGGACAAGCCCAAGTCCGACAACGGAGCTAAGACCGACACCAAGGTCAAGACTACGACCACAGCGAAGAACCTCGCAAACACCGGCGACCAAACATTCGCCCTAGTCGCCACCGCTGCAGCAGCGGGAGCAACGCTCGTAGTGATAGCCCTCATCATGCTGATCAAGCGCCGCAAGACCCACTAGTAGCCAGTCGAACATATCGACAACCCAAAAACCCGGGTAGCCAAACAACTTGGCTACCCGGGTTTTCTCTTTATTAGAAATCAGAGTCTTCAAGGCAAGAGCCCGATTCAACCAGAGACACTCCGAATACTCTCCATGAC
>JAIIUG010000161.1:0-2154 GCA_022739635.1 Collinsella sp.
TGGATGACGGCGTTAAGGTCAACTATGCCAAGTTTCAGGATGTGCTGGCGAAGATTAAGTAACTGCAGATACGGTAAGGATATTCATGCCCAAGATCGATGTAGAAGAACAGCTCAAGCTGCGGTTTTTGCAGCCGTTGTCCTCATGCGCGTCGCGCCGTGTTGTGGTTTGGCACGATGCGGACGGCGAGTTTGCTCCCGAGTTTGAGCGGTTGGCCGCCGAGGGTTTCGACGGCGCGGGGACCGATGACGGCGTTATGCCCGCCCACGGTGACTTTGAGCGCCCGGTGCGGTTTGTTGAGGCCTGCGAGGGCCGCATGTTTGCCGTAAAGAAGCTCATCAACCGCGATGACCTTGCGAACGATATCTTGCTGTATCGTCGTTGCCCGCGCGGCAGGCTTGAGGGCGATTGGCTTGCCGATGTCGAGCTGTATGCCGATCGGTTCCAGGCTGACTATCTTTCGCTTTTGGCCGATCAGCTGGGTATCGAGAATATCGACGCCGTGCGCGAGAGCCTGCGCGAGCACAAGGCGTTCTTTGATGCCAAGACCCGCTGTGCTAAGTTTGCCGCGTGCGTTCCGCATGCCTCGGGCGCATCCGATATCGAGCTCGGTATTCTTACGGTGATTTTTGGCGGCAAGGACTCGGGCGACGCACGGCCCGCGTTTGTACTGCGCGGCTGTATGACCACGCTGCTGCACGAGGGTCCCGAGGCGCTGACCGAGTTGGCGGACAAGTACTGCGTGCGCGATGCCCTCTCTGCCTTCATCGTGCGTTGCTATGGGTTTGAGGGCCCGCTGTATGAGCGTGATTCGCTGCTTGCGCTGGCATCCCATGTGCTCATCACTGCGGCATCCACCGCGCTTCCCGAGGGAGCGCTCAAGGGGCTCGAGAGCTATGTGGCTCCCTCCTACGGCCCCTATTGCCTTGAGGCGGTGCGTACGTGGGATCAGGCCTCCGATGCCCAGGCATCGAGCGAGGATTTATTTGAGATTTGCCGTTTGGTCGAGGATGCCCGTGGGCTCTTTGCACGGTTTGAGGCCCTGCCAATCGATGTGCTGGCCTCGCTCGACGTGTTCCCGTGCGTCAATGAGGCCGTGCTCTCGCAGCTGTTCTGCTCGTTTGCCCAGGGCGCGGACCGTGTTGAGGACGCGCGCACCTTTGCGGCACGTCGTTGCGACCTAAGCTGGTACCGTCGTGTCGAGAGCTACTTTGACCTGCTTGCCGCTGTGGCCGATATGTGCTCTTTTAGGCAGACGCACGCGGGCGGGTTCCATCTGGCGCAACCCCAGCAGGTGTGGGATGCCTACACGTCCGACTGGTATGCCATGGACGCTGCCTATCGCCACATGTGCACCGCGTATCTGCGGGCGCGTTCCGTCGGGTGCGATGCGCTCGAGGAGCCTGCCCGTGCTGTGGTGGACTGGGCGGAGAATCTCTACAGCAACTGGTTTTTGGCCGATGCCAATGCCTGCTGGGCGGTCGCTGCGCAAGGGGAGTGGGCCGACTGCGGCTACATCTATGGCCCTGCTCGGCAGGATGAGTTCTACTGGCATGTGCTGCCCACCTTTGTGGGCTCTGCCAAAACGACGGTCGTTATCGTGAGCGACGCGCTGCGCTATGAGGTGGCCCGCGATATTGCGGCACTGCTCGAGCGCGAGCGCGGCGGCAACGTCAAGGTCTCTAGCATGCAGGCGGTCTTTCCCTCCATTACCGAGGTGGGCATGCCCGCGCTACTGCCGCACCAAGCGCTTGAGCTTGCAGCGGATGGTTCGTTTGTGCTGGTTGACGGCATGCCAACTGCGACGACTCCGCAGCGCGAGGCCGCACTTACCCATGTTGAGCCCACGGCCCGCGCTTTGCGCTCGAGCGCATACCTCAACATGGCGGGAACCGAGCGTAAAGCGTTGCTCAAAGACTCCAAGCTCGTTTATCTCTACCACAACAAGATCGATGCAACGGGCGAGAAGGCCGCTACGCAGGATGACGTCTTCGATGCCTGCACGGACACCGTGGAGGAACTTGCCGCGTTGGCGCGCCGCGTGTGCACCGACGCCCCGGGCGCGCGTGTTGTTATAACGGCGGACCACGGCTTTATCTACACGCGTCGGGAGCTCAACGAGTGCCAGATGCTCGGCAAGCCAGACCTTCCCTT
>JAIIUG010000038.1:0-20157 GCA_022739635.1 Collinsella sp.
CCGAGCCTGAGCCCGAGCCTGCGCTCGAGCCGGAGCCCGAGCCCGAGCCTGAGCCCGAGCCCGAATCCGAGCCGGCGCCTGAGGACGAGGACGACCTGGCCGACGCGCCCATCGCCCAGTCCCGCCCGGATCGCACTGGTGTGCTCAACCCGATCGACTTTAAGGTCGCCGAGGGTTACGAGTCCCTGTTCTCCCAGGATACGGTCGAGCGCCATGGCTCCCATGCGAGCGACGCCAAGGCGCCTGCGCACGCCGCCCACGCTCCCAAGCCCGAGCCTGCTCCCAAGCCCGAGCCCGAGCCCGCACCTGTGCCCACGCCTGAGCCCAAGCCCGCTCCCAAGCCCGAGCCGGCCCCCGCGCCCGCAGCTCCCGAGCGCCATCTGCGCTTCTACCTCACGCGCATTGCCACCGGCGAGCGCTTTGAGGTCCGCGGCCGTCGCTTTGTGGTTGGTAAGTCCAAGCACAGCTCGTTTATGGTCAAGGGCTCCACGACGGTTTCGCGCAGCCACGCGATCTTCGTTACCGACGGTGCTACCTGCACCATCGAGGACGACAACTCGCGCAACGGCACCTTCGTCAACAACGAGCGCATCGATCCGGGCTTCCCGGTCGCGCTCGTCGACGGCGACACCGTGCGCATGAGTGACGAGAACTTTGCATTCGAGGTCCAGCCCGCCTAAGGGCGTGCGACCCACGTTGAGATATTCGAGAAAGGAGCGCAGATGCTTTTCGAAGGGGCCGGTTATTCCAATGTCGGCCGAACGCGCGAATCCAACCAGGATAGCTACCTGATCAAGGTCGCCTCCACTCCCGTGGGCGATGTCGCCCTGGTCGCCGTCGCCGATGGTATGGGTGGCCTTGAGTGCGGCGAGCTCGCCTCTGCCGCGGTCATCAACATGCTGTCCGATTGGTTCGACAACAAGCTGCCCGTTGCCCTGGAGGCCATGGAGAGCTCCGTCGGCGGTTTCGAGAACTTCGTCGACGGTCAGTGGGGCGGCCTGGTTCAGGACATGAACATGGCGCTGATTCGCTACGGCATGGCCGAGCATATGAACCTGGGCACCACGCTTACCGCCATGCTCGCTATCGGCGGCCGCTATTCCATCGTGCACGTGGGCGACACGCGCGCCTACGAGCTCACCGAGTCGGCAACCAATCAGCTCACGGTCGACCAGACCTTTGTGCGCCGCGAGGTCGAGGCCGGCCGCATCACCCCCGAGGAGGCCCTCACGCACCCGCGCCGCAACGTGCTGCTGCAGTGCCTGGGCTCCACCAAGGAGGTCGTGCCCGATCTGATTCACGGCAACCTCGATCGCGATGCTATCTACCTGCTGTGCTCCGACGGCTTCCGCCATGTACTCACCGACACCGAGCTTCGTCGTCGCCTGGGCCCCGATGCCCTGGACGCCAACGCCTGGGACGCTGAGCGTCGTCGCGGCGCCTATGCCGCCTGCACCGCCACCGACCTGGACCGCGAGGAGCGCGAGGGCTTTGAGCCCGGTTGCGTCACACAGCGCATCGCCGAGACGGCCCAGCTCGTCATGGATCGCAAAGAGGCCGATAACGTTACCGCGCTGGTGCTGCGCGTCCAGCCTCAGGGAGGTCGATAGCCCATGCCGTCTACCAGAAGCAGGCGAGAGGTCGACGCGCGCCGTAAGCGCGTGGGCGACGTCATCAAGGGCCGCTACAAGATTCTGTCGGTGATCGGCAAGGGCGGCATGAGCCGTGTCTACCTGGCCGCCGACCTGCAGCTCACCAACAAGCAGTGGGCTGTCAAAGAGGTCGACCGCAACGCGACCGACCCCACCGGCCGCCCCATCGAGCAGTCGCTGGCAAGCGAGGCCGAGCTGCTGTCCAAGCTCGATCACCCCAATATCGTCGACATCGTCGATATCGAGAAGACCGAGGACTTCATCTACGTCATCATGGACCACGTCGAGGGTACGTCCCTGGCCGACGTGGTGCGCCGCGAGGGCCCGCAGTCCGAGGAGGACGTGCAAAAGTGGATGCTGCAGGTGTGCGACGCCCTGGGCTACCTGCACCGTCAGGACCCGCCCATCGTCTACCGCGACATGAAGCCCTCCAACATCATGCTGCACCCCGATGGCTACATTAAGCTGATCGACCTGGGTGTCGCGCGCGAGTACAAGGACGAGGCCCGCAAGGACACCATCGCCTTTGGTACCACGGGCTACGCCGCGCCCGAGCAGTACGGCAAGGCCCAGACCGACGCCCGTACCGATATCTACGGCATCGGCGCCACCATGTGGCACCTGCTGGTGGGCGAGGCGCCTCCGGTCGAGTTCCCGCTGCCCAACGTTCACACCAAGAACGAGAACGTGGGCGAGGGCTTTGCCGACGTCATCATCCCCAAGTGCTGCGAGCTCGAACGTGCCCGCCGCTACCAGGACTGCGACGAGCTGGCTGCCGACCTGGAGATCTACAAGGAACTCACCCGCGAGTTCCGCGATAAGCAGGCCCGCAAGGTCAAGACCTTCTTTGGCTGTGTCATCGCATGCGTGGTGTGCCTGGTCGTGGGCATTGGCAGCATGGCGCTGCGCGAGTCCACGATTACCGAGAAGTTCGACTACCAGATGAAGCTCGGCCGCGACCAGACCCAGTCGGCTCCCGAGAAGGCCGAGCAAGCCTACCTCGCCGCCATTGGCTATCGTCCGGGCGACGTCGAGGGCTACGAGGGCCTCATCGATGCCTACAAGGCCGACGGCACCTTTACCACCAAGGAGAAGGCGCAGCTCGACGACGTGTACCAGCAGAACCTGACCGAGCTCGAGAATTCGAGCAGGTTCTCGGAGCTGTCTTACGAGATGGGACGTCTGTACTGGTACTTCTACTCCTATGGTGGCAGCAAGGACGACGAGGACGCCAACCGCACCACGCGCATCAAGGCGTCTGCCGAGTACTTTAAGAACGCCGCGGAGGATCCGTCGTTCGAGAACCGCGACAAGGCCAAGATCTACAACGGCATTGCGCAGTTCACGACCAAGATCGCCATCGCGGTCAAGACCGACGACGACTCCGATTCCATGTACAAGGAGTACTGGGGCAACCTGGAGGACCTGGCCGACGAGATCGCCAGCGAGTCCAACGAGACGGTGCGCCTGGACAGCTACGCGCTGATCTCCAACGCCATGGAGACCTACATGGATAAGTTCAAGGCCGCCGGCATTAAGAAGTCGCAGGCCGAGAAGCTCTACAAGAAGGTCGATTCGGGTCTTAAGTCCGTCTCGCCCAAGGATGACGATGCCGAGCAGCGTCGCGACGAGACCATCCAGCGCCTGGAGAACGAGGTCCAGCGCAAGATCACCACGGTGTATTCCAACGCCGTCGTCGCCGAGGATTAAGGAGGGGCGAACATGGAAAACGTTTACTTTTACGTAGCGATCGCCGCGTTTGTTCTCGCGGCCGTGCTCGCCGTCGCCGCGGTGGTTGTGTTTGTGAAGATGGATGTCATCAACGCCATCCGCTTCCTCCAGGGCAAGCGCGTGCCTACGTCTGGCGAGGGCACACGCCGTCGTACGACGCGCGGCTCGCGCGGTGCCGGTGCTAAAAAGTCCGGCAACCCCGCCCGCTCCGTGCTGGGTGGCCCCGAGGGCGACGACCGAGTGACCGACATTGCGCATGAGGGCCCTGAGGGTGACGACAACATGACTACGGTGGTCGCGCCTATCAGCGACGAGCCCGCATCGGCCCGTCATACCAAGGCGCACGCCGCCACGGTGGAGAAGCCCGTCCGCGATGAGAGCGACGACGAGGGCTTTGCCGGCAGCGAGACCCCGACCGAGGTGCTGACCGAGGACGATCTTGACACCGAGCGTCCGACCGGCGTGCTCGTGGAGGACGAGGAAGATTCCGAGCGCCCGACCGGCGTTTTGGTCGAGGACGAAGAGGATTCCGAGCGACCGACGGGTGTCCTTACCGAGGACGAAGAGGATTCCGAGCGTCCGACGGGTGTCCTGGTCGAGGACGACGAAGAGTCCGAGCGTTCTACGGGCCTGCTCGTGGAGGAGGACGAGGAGTCCGAGCGCGAGACGGGCCTGCTCGACGAGACCGACGAGGACTCCGAGCAGGAGACCGGTCTGCTCGACGAGGGCGCCGAGGCGTCCGAATCCGAGACCGACGTACTCAGCAGCGGCGATGTTTATGAAAACATCGGTGCCGATGGTGTTGCTCAACACGAGGATGACGGATTCCGCTTCATACTCAAACAGAATGTGATAGTAGTCCATACCGATCAATCTATCGATAGGCTCTACGACTAGGGAAGGAAAAGCGAACTATGTCTGTGTTCGATAAACTTAAGGCGTACTCACGCAAGCCTGCAGCCGTGATTCTCGCCACCGTGATGGCCACCTCGACCATCCCCACCACCCCGATCGCCCAGGCCGTGACGGCCGCGTATGCGGAGAGCACGACGACGCAGTCGGCGAAGGGTGCCGAGACGTCGAATAAGGGTGAGGTGTACGGTAGGTTCGATAAGGTGAACACCGTATCGCTTGGTTTTGACGCTCATCCCGCCAAGGGAACTGACGGAACGGCTTCCTGCTCCATCTCCAAAAAGGATCTTACCGAGTGGCTCGTTGGCAAGCTTAAGACTGAGGTACTGCACGATAAGACGGGCAGCTACGATGCCATCCTCAACGATGCAAAAGCAAAAGCAGAGGCAGCACATCCTGGCGCTTCGATCACCGATATCATGATTACGGACATTTCTGATGCGGTTGCGGGAAATCCGACTTCTGACAACGCTGGTGTTGCCGTTGAGATGAAGGACGGAAATCTTACCATCACCTCTAAAACCGCATGCAGTGCAAAGGTTAACGTCCCTGTTGCTTCGGTGAAGTATAAGTTTACCTACTTCTATACTGATCAACCTTCCGAGGGCTCTAAAGAGGATAGCGGTACCGGCGAGTCAACTGGGGCTGAAGATGCCGGCTCGACGACCAAAGAGGAGAACAAGAAGGCTCAGCAGAAGGTGCCCACTCCTGTTCCCAACCAAGAGGGGGAGTATGCTCCCGTTGACGCAAAGAGCTACATTCTTGATGTAAATTCATCTGATATCTGGGCGAATGTTGTAGATAACCTGTCTGACAAGGCCATTGAGGGGCTTGTTTACAAGGGCGAGGATAAGTCCGTTTCCTTTGCTACCGGCGCTGTGACTTCTGGCCTGGTACCCGAGCCTTTGAAAGATTATCAGGATTCGGATAAGTGCTTTACCGCCAAGGTCGATGCAGATACCTATACGGTAACCGTTAGCCCCGTCAAGGCCTCGAAGCATGCGGACCCCGTGAGTTTTGATGTCAATTGGCTTTATCCTGACAACACTATCGCTAAGACCACGAAGGTCACCGTGCAGCCTGTGGCGAGGGCGACGGTCAATCTTAAGCTGAATGATAGCTACGACGCCCGTATCCAAGAGAAGCAGCAGGAATTCGTCAAAAATAGTGCCAACAAGGCCGTGAAAGACGAGATTAAAAAACAGTACGGCGATGATATCAAGGTTGATTACTTTAGCGGTGTCACCTTTGATGATAAATTGACGGTTGCGGGTGGCAGCCCTAAGACTACCTTCCACGAGGCGGAAGGCGTCAAGGACGATGCTTACTCGAATTACCAGATTGACGTCCCCGAGACGGTGACAATTTCCACTGTTAAAGAAGAGGCATGGTCTTCAACTGGCATTATTGCGTATGCCGATAATGGCGGAAATAATAAAGAGATGACTTCCAAGCAGTACAAGGATAATGCGACTTACTGGTTAAATGGTACCGGCAAGGATGAAAAGATTGCTCCGGTTACATTCGGCTGGAAAGATCACATGCTTACGACGGCTGATGATCCTACTGCAATTACTTCCGAAGAGCTAAGTAAAAACAAGAACGAAAAGGTCGATCCGGGCAACACGGCTATCGACGGCGATCACGGCGGTATCCATCTTTACTCAATTGATGCGGATGGCGTGATTACCCAGACGAGCGACCTTGCTTATCGTCGAGATACTGCTGCTCCCGTGCTGATGACCTCCGCCTTGATTTCTAACTTCAATGCGCGCAACGAGAAAACCCAAGACAATCTGACAAACGATTCCAAGTTTGTTACTAAAAAACTTGGGCTTACGGTTGACGTGTTCGATCCGAATGGAGATAACGGTTCAGGCCTTTCGGGCACTCCGGAAATCTCATATGTGTACGGCAAAAATGCCAAATCAAGTGGAAGCGAGAACCAGGGCTCTGGTAATCCTGTCGGTAAGCCGAATGGCAACCTCTTTACCTACGATCTTTCGAGCAACGCTTCCGATCAAAAGGTGTATGCCAAGAACATTAATGTGAAGGCATCCGATGTTGCTGGCAATAAAATGGAGAAGGCTGTTACTCAGGCCGATTCTAAGGCCAAGATTGCTGACATTGAATTAATCCAGAACGCTTCGGCGCCAACGATTGTTTCTGGTTTTGATAATAACAACGTCCAGCGCGAGGCCAACGGCCGAGGCTATTACAACGCTAACCGTACTTTTACTATTACTGTGACGGATCCCTTCGGTGACTACGTGCAGAAATACGATCGCGATCAGGTTATTACCACGATTACCGACGGTAACGACACCTTTAATGTCACCGCAGGCGATCTTAAGGATGCGGGTAACGACACTTGGACGTTCTCCTACACCTTTGGTGTCAAGGGCGATGCGGACTGCAAGGTTTCTGCGGTTAGCTATGCGAATCTTGCTGGCACTCCGGCTGCCTCTGCCTTCTCTGGTGACACCTTCACCATCGATAAGACCGCTCCTAAGCTGAACGTGTCCTGGAACACCGAAGCTGCTCAGAACGGTAAGTATTACAACGCTGCTCGTACGGCTACCATTACGGTTGAGGAGCACAACTTCGATCCGAACCTGTTCAAGATCGAGGCTCCGGTCTCTGCCGGCAACGGTGACGAGGCTACTCCTGCCCAGATCGGTGGCTGGTCCAGCAACGGCGATACCCACACCGCTACGGTGACCTTCCCGGGTCAGGGCGTCTACACGCTCTCCGTTTCCGGTGAGGACCTGGCTTCCAACAAGTCCGAGTCCTACACCTCGCCTGAGTTTGTGATCGACACCATCAAGCCTAAGATCGACATCCAGAATGTCGTCAACCGCACGGCCTACGCCGGTGAGGTCGCTCCGACCGCTGCCGTTCACGACACCAACCTTGCCGACGGTACTTCCATCGAGGTTTCCAAGATCAGCTACCCGCTGTCCAAGGACGATCCGAACCCCTATGCGGGCGCCGCGATCAACACCTCGGCTACCGACAAGTCCGTGAGCTACCTCAACCCGGCCAAGACCAAGGGCAACGACGGCGTCTACACTCTGACCGTTCAGGCTATCGACCTGGCCGGTAACACCGAGTCCGAGGCTGTCACCTGGTCGGTCAACCGCTTTGGTTCGACCTACGTCATCTCCGATAACACCGGCAAGATGCTCGACCAGTACCTCAAGAGCTCCAAGACCACCGATGTTAAGGTGACCGAGATCAACCCGTCCGGCCTTGATGACAACAAGACCTCTGTCGAGCTGACCCGCGACACCAAGAACACGACGCTCAAGAGCGGTGACAACTACACCACCGATGCCAACACCGCGAGCGGTTGGAGCGAGTACAACTACACCGTCAGCAAGTCCAACTACGACAAGGACGGCGCGTACCGTGTGCTGTTCCACAGTGAGGACGCTGCTGGCAACTCCTCCGAGAACACCATGGAGGGCAAGAACGCCAAGAAGTCCGGCGCTGCGGCCGAGATCAACTTCGCCGTTGACGACACCGCGCCCATCGCTTCCTTCGTCGACCTTGCCTCCAACGGTAAGTACGAGGAATCCTCGCACAAGGCCAAGGTGAGCTTCGAGGACAACCTCAAGCTCTCGAAGGCTCAGATCAAGGTGAACGGCAAGACCGTGGCCACCTTCACGGCCGACCAGCTCGAGAAGAGCCCGATTCGCGAGTTTACGCTCGACGGCAGCTCCTCCAAGCAGGACGTCTCCGTTGTCGCTTGGGACGCCGCGGGCAACAAGTCCAAGGAGCTGAAGGCCACGGGCGTGCTCGTCACCAACGACTCCTTCGTTCTGTGGATGAACAACCTGCCGCTTATGGTTGGCACCATCGTCGCGATCGTTGTCGTCGCTGGCGGTATCTACATGGTCGTCGCCAAGAAGCGCAAGGAGAACGAGGAGAAGTAAGCTCTTCGCAAGACGCTTGTGCATCTGTGAGCTTTACGGCGCCTTGCCCCACTGCTGGGCGGGGCGCCTTTTTGTTAGGAAAGGATTGATCGATGAGTTCCAAACAGGCACTGTGCCCGTTTTGCGGACAGCCGGTCGATGAGGGAATGCGTTGCTGCCCGTTTTGCGGGGCGCCGCTGAGTGCGGGAGAGGATGCTGCGGTGGGTGTTGGGTCGCACACTGCCGGCACCGGCGAAGCTGCCGATGTTGCCACGCATGCTGCTGAGCCGGCCGCCGAACCGGCCGCGAAGAAGCCTGGCCGTCGGTTTGCGAAGACTTCCGCGCCGGCCGCAAGCCCTGCCGCACAGGCTCCGACGGGGGAGGATGCGCTGTTCTCGCTCGATAACCTGGATGGCGATGCGGGGGTCAACCCCAATGCCTCTGCTGGTAAGGGCGCTGCGGCCCCGCGCATGACGCCTCATCTGGATAACGCTCGCGCTGCGGTCCGCAAGCCGCTGGCGAAAAAGATCGCGATTGCCGTGGCTGCCGTTCTGGTTGTTGCGGTGGTCGTGGGCGTTGGCGTGGCTTGGAAGGGCGATCAGGATCTTAAGCGCGAGGCACAGCAGGTCTCGGTCCAAAAGAAGAAGTCCGAAAGCAAGCTCGACCTTATGGGCGGCGACCGCAAGATTAAGGCGCAAGCCAAGGCGGGCCTGGGCGGCGACGCGATGGTGTGCGACGGCTCGTATCTGTATTGGGCGGATGGCTCGCATATCCTGGCGCGCAAGGCTTCGGGCACCAAAGCCGTGGATGCGACCGTGCTTACCAAGGCCACCGCAAAGCACCTGAATGTTTGCGATGGCGATCTGTATTATGCGGACGGCGCCAGCGTCATGAAGATTGAGGACGTTGCCGAGTGTGCCAAGCAGGCGGGCGGCAAGGACAAGTCCAAGGTCAAGGTCAAGACGGTGGCGACACTCGAGGGCGATGTTGAGGGGCTTGTCGTGCGCGATGGCACCGCCGTTGCCATGACGCTCAAGGACGGCAAGGCCTGTGTGTGGCGTCTCGACAAGGACGCGGCGCACCTGGTGGCCGCCCAGCCGGCATCGAGCGCCTGGCTGTTTGCCGATGACACCCATTGCGATGTGGTGGTTGCCACCGATACGGGTTGGACCGTGTGCGAGGCGACGCTTGCCGACGTTTCGTCTGCTGCGGAGATTACGCTTGAGCAGGAGAATGCCGAGGCTGAGGCAGAGCATCCGCAAGAGACGCACGGTCCCTTTGGTTCGTACGTTGCCGGCTCCGAGCAGCTCAAGAATGCCTTCTTTGGCGAGGGCACGCTCTATGCCGTGCTGACGGGCACCGATGGACACACCACGCTTTCGCGCTGCACCCAGGGCGGTACGTTTAGCTCGTTTGACGCCTATGCCGATGCGGGCCGCCTGTGGGCCAATAGCCACGGTTGCGCGCTCGTGCTCTCGGGAGGCGAGCTCGGTTGGATCGATGCGAGCTCGGGCCTTTCGAGTGACTACGACAAGGTTGCCGACAAGGCCGGACTCGACCTCGATCCTTCAACCTCGGCGTTGTGGCTCAACGGCACGACGCTCTTTGTGGCAGATAATAGTGGCAAGTCTTCTACGCTTTGGGCGCTCGACACCTCGGCCGAGAACCCCAAGCTCGTCAAGATCGCACAATAAGGCGCCTGGCGCCGGAAAGGACCCATCATGTTTTGTGGTCACTGCGGATACAACAACCCTAATACCAGCAAGTTTTGCTTAAAGTGCGGCTCTGAGCTTGCCAAGTACATGCCCGGTGGCGCCTCTGCCGCCGCTGCGGCCACGCTTCGTACTCCTGCTCAGCAGCAGCGGCCCGTGCAGGCGCCTGGTGCGCAGACGGGCATGGGCGCTCAGCGTCCCGCTGCGGCTCCGATGCCGCAGACGGCTCGTCCTGGCGTGGCGCCCATGGCGCAGCCCCAGATGCCGCAGACTGGTCATCCTGCTGCCGGTATGGCTCCTCAGCAGCCGGTGCAGCGTCTCGCCCGTACTTCGCACAACCGTCCGTCCAACATCCCGGACGCCGGCCCTGCCGTGCGCCCCGGCTCGCATCCCGCTGCTGCCCCTACGGCCGCTCCTGCCGGCGCCAACGGTAACGTGGTGATCCCTCGTGGCCCTGCGGCTGGCGTTAACCAGCCGGCTGCCGGCTACAACCAGCCCAATGCGGTCTACAACCGCCCCAGCACGGGCGTGACGGTGCTCGACGATCTCATGGCATCCTCGGATCATCCGTCGTCCTCGGAGCTGCCCCGCATCGCCTCCGATGTGCCGCGTTCTGCCTATGGCCCGCGTATGGCACTGATCCGCGAGCGCGGAACGCGCTATGACATTACCGAGTTCCCCGCCACGGTGGGCAAGGGCTCGGCGGCAAATGTCCGCATCGAGGGCAACACGGCTATTTCGCGCGTGCACTTGCTGGTGCGCTATACGGGCCAATGCTTTGCCGTGGAGGACAAGAACTCTACCAACGGCACGTGCATCAACGGCAACCGTCTGGAGCCCGGCGAGCTCGTCAAGCTCAAGAACGGCGATAAGCTCAAGATGGGCAATGAGGTCTTTACGGTCGAGATTCGTTAACAGATAACGGTCTGTACCAGGCAAAACGTTGTAGACGAGCGACGGCAGGTAAAAAACTTGCCGTTGCTTTCCATGTTGCGCAACAACTTTCGAATTTTTGGACGGATGATTCTAACTGTCAAAGGTGAACGAGCGGACGCGGTATCGAGCCCGGCCGCTCCCTTAAGAAAGGGGAATGATATGTTCTGTCCTCATTGTGGAGCCCAGCAGCCCGATGGCGCCGTCTTCTGCGGTAACTGCGGTCAGTCCATGGTTGGTGCTTCTTCTACGCCCCAAGCGGCTCCTGCCCGCCAGGCTCCGGCTCCGCAGCAACCCTTTGCCGCGCCCGCGCCTGCACCCGCCGCGCATCATGGGTTTGGCGGCTCCGGTTCCAACTTCCAGGGTACACTGTCGGCGGCCACGGGCTTTGGCAAGCGCTCCCTCGCCATGCTTGGCGGCGCCGTGGCATCGTTCGTCTGCATGTTCCAGCCGTGGGTCTCGCTGCCGTTTGCCGACAAGGGCCTCGACTATGCCCTGCAGCAGTCTGCGAGCGGCTCGAGCACCGCTATGATCGAGCAGCAACTGGGCGGCGCCTTCAAGGCATTCATCAACACCTCGTTCGATATGCCGCATGTCTTTAGCCTTTCCGGTAGCCTACGTGGTATCGCATCGGCGGCCAATACCTATATTTCGCAGATGTCGAGCTATGCCGATCTTCCGGCACTGCAGCAGGCTCAGAGCGCTGTGGGCTCCATTAACCTGGCGGCCAACGTCCTCACCATCTTCTTTGTGCTGTGGATTGCCTGCCTGGCTGCACTGATTGCCGGTGTCGTCCTCAAGTTTGTCAAGAAGAACGACGTCGTTCTGATTGCCGCTTTTGGCGCCACTGCCGCCATTTCGCTGATCTGCGTGATCGCGTCCTTTGTCGTTAACGGTCAGGTCGAGAGCAACCTGGTTTCGGCTTTTACCTCGATGGGTAGCAGCAGCACGGCCGGAATCATCGCGTCCATCAAGCCGTTTATCCAGCCTGCATTCGGCGCCATCCTCACGCTCATCTTCTCGGCTGTCGGCCTGGTGTGCTCCTTTGTCCTCAAGGAGGACTAATTTCGTCGATACGCCTGCTGGCGGGCTAGACTCGGCCCCGCTTACAGGAGACTATCGTAGGCCCTGCGGATCTTCCGCGGGGCCTTTTGCTATGAGGTGGCGATTGTTGCGCAACGTTGTTGGCGGAGCGCGGGTTACACTCTGGGTAACGGAATTGTTGTAAGGGAGAACCTTATGTTTTGCACTAAATGCGGTTCGTACGTGCCCGACGGCCAGCACTTTTGCACCAGCTGCGGTGCCCCTATGGAGGAGTTTGGGCTCGCTGATGCTGCTCCGGCACAGCCGACGTACCAGCAGCCCGGTCAGACGCAGCAGGGCTATGGGCAGCCTGCTTCTGTAACGGGCGCCAGCGACTTGCCGCCCTATATGCCGCCGGTCGACGTGCCGGGTGTCTGCGACATGGGCGCAGGCGGTCCTAGTCCGCAGGGCCCCAAGAAGAACGGTAAGAAGGCTGCGCTGATCACCGTTGGCGTACTGGCGGCTATCCTTGCGGGCGGTGGCGCCGGCTATTACTTTGGCGTGTATCGCCCGCAACAGGCCGAGATTGAGCGTATCGAAAAGAAGAAGGAAGAAGAGGCCGTCAAGCACTCCAAGCACCCGGTGCGCATCACGGCGACCGGCATGCAGTGGGATACCGATACCGGCGCCACCAAGCTACCGGTGCACGTGACGGGAACCGACGTTGACGGCAAGGACGTGGATACGGTCTTTTATGTCGACAGCGAGGGCAACGGTATCAAGCTCATGCAGGGCAACTACAGCCTTCAGGTTGCCGCGTCGCCCTTGGGTGCCGATGGCGAGATTTGGGACGTACCCAACATTTCGGTGAGCATTAAGCTGGGCGACGCACTCAAGAAGGGCGAGAAGCTCGACCTGCGCGAGAATGCCAAGTTTGAGCTCGGCGATCCGATCAATGCCGTGGACGTTGAGGCTGGCGAGATCACCATGGCGCAGAATTACGCGCGCCAGGGTGGCTGCGACGACAAGGACGAGGCCGATCGTCTGGCGGGCTTGGCTTCTTCGGCGCGTAACGGTGCGGTCGCGAGCTATAACGCGGCCGTCTCGGAGACGAGCCGCAAGGGCCGCACTTACGACGGCGACGTGTTTACGTTCGAAGTTCCCGAGGACTGGGGGAGCGACTGGGACGTCAAGACCTCACAGGGCACGTACAGTGGCGTCAAGAACGGTTTGTGGGTCGATTACACGATTGTTCACGATGGCTACACGGTGGGAACGCTGATGATCTCCAACCACTTCAGCTCCGGGTTTAACACGATCGGGAAGACGAACAACGTGGGCAAATCGACCAATCTGTGGCTCGGATCGTACGATTCGCTTTCGGGCGACTCCGATTGGGAGTACATCATCGATTCGATCTACATTAAATAGTTTCGCTTACAAGAAAGTGCCCCGTTTCCCTGGTGGAAACGGGGCACTTCTTTGTGCAATGAGACTGTGGCGCTCGGCACTACTCGTCGACGTCGGTGAACTCGGTGGGCGGGACGGAGTCCGTGGAGTCGTCGTGGCTATCGTCGTTGTCGCTGGAATCGTCGTAGCTGTCGTCGTAGTCGGAGTCGTAGTCATCGTCGGAGTCGTCGTAGCTGGACGACTTGCTGGAGCTGCTCGACTTGCTCGACTTTTTGCTGGAGCTCGACTTGCTACTGGACGAGTCGGTTGACTTGCTGCTGTTCGCATCGGCATCGGTATCGGTGCCGCTGATCTTGGTGGTGAGCGTCGTAAGCGTTTGCTCGACGGTATCGACCGTGTTGTTGAGGTTGAGCTTGGAGGTGTCGATGGCGCCCTCCGGGGCAGAGGCATCCTGGTCCTCCAGGTTGTCGCTGTAGCCCTTGATGAGGAAGGCGCTCTGGTAGTTGAAGTTGTCGCCGTGGAGCTCACCCCCGGCGGCCTTAAACTCAGTGCCGTCGTAGGTGAAATACTTGTACTCGGCATCGTCGCCAACGAGCACGGCCGTGTCGTCGGACATGAGCTGGGTCAGATAGACGTGATTGCTCGAGTCGCCGATCATGGTCTTAAAGGTCACAAAGACATAGCCGCCGTTGGACGCCTCCGGAGAGCCGCTGTAGAGATTGACGACCTTCTTGCCGTTGTAGCCCCACACGTCGAGGACGTAGTCGCCGTTCGAAAGGCGCGTCTTCTTGTTGAAGGACTTTGCCTTGGTCTTGGAGTGAACGGTCACGAGCTCCTCGAGGCCGTCGCCGTTAAAGTCGACAAGCTGGGCAAACTGGACGCCGCTGATCTGGTAGTCGCTCGTGCCGGTCGAGACAAGCTCGGGCTCGCCGTACTTTTTGATAAGGCTGTTGAGCTTGCTCTTGTAAGCCGTGCAGGCTGCCTTGTACGTCGCGTCGTCAATCGTGGCGGGCGCGGTAGTGTTCGTGGTGTCCTTGGACGTGTCGGTCTTCTTGTTGGACTTGCTGGGCTTGGAGCTACTCGTGCTGTCGCTCGACGTGCTCGAATCGTCCTCGGTCGTGGAGTCGTCCTTGCTGGTGTCGTCGCTGGTGTCATCCTTGGAGGTCGTGTCCGAGGACTTGCCGCTGTCCGTGCTGGTGGATGCGTCATCGTCCTTCTTGGGGGTGTTGACGGTCACGCTCTCGGCAGGCTTCTCGGCGCTGGCGTCGTTCTTCTTGACCACGGTGGTGTTGAAGTTTTGGACCGTATTGCCCTTGGTGTCCTCGATCTTGCAGCTGTAGTCGCCGGGCTTGACCTTGCCAAAGTCGCCGATCGTAAAGCCGTCGTCGCCCTTGACCTTAATTTTGTAGCTCTTGCCGCCGTTCTTGGGCGTGAGGGTCGCGGTGTAGCTGTGGATCACGCGGTCCTTCTTTTTGGGCAGGACCTTGGTGTCGACGGTGCACACGACGGCGTCCTGACTGCCCGAGGTGATCTCGACGGCGTTGGCGTTGGGCGTGAGTAGCAGGATGGCTGCCACGGCGGCGCCGGCGGCGACCAGACCGAGGCCCGCGAAGACCGGCCAGCGGCGCTTCTTTTGCTGCGGCTGCTGGGGCATGGGCATCTGCGGTTGGGGCTGCGGCTGCGGAATAGGCGCCGCTTGCATGGTGGTGTCGGTCATCTGCTGCTGCGGCAGGTCGACGACGGTGGCGCCGGCCGTGGGTTGTGCCACGCCGAGCGACTCCATGGCCTCGGCGGTCGCCTGGGCATCCTCGTCGAACTCGGCGATGGTGGTGGGGTCATCATTGACATTGACGAGCGTAGTGGGGTCGTCGGCGACGGCTGCGGGCTCGGCTGCATCGTCGCCGGGGAAGGCGACAGCGACGGCTGCGTTGTCGTCGGTCTCGAAGATCTCGTTGGCCTCGGCGGCGTCAACGGGCGCGGCGTCGTCGATGACGACGGGCTCGGCGGCCGGCTCGGGGTCGGCTGCGGGCTGCGGCTCAGTGGTTTGCTCGTTCGAGGGCTCAGTCGCGGGCTCAACGGCATCGAGTGTGACGACCGTCTCACCGGGGTCGGTCTGATCAGCTTGAGGCTCGGCGGTGTCTGTCGGGGCGGCCGACTCCGGGTCTGCGGCGTCGAGTGTGACGACGGTCTCGCCCGGGTCGACGGGCGCCGGAGTAGATGCTTCGGCTTCGGTATTGGCCGAGGGCTCGACGGCGTCGAGGGTCACCACAGTCTCGCCGGGATCTGCATCGACAGCGTCCAGCGTGACGACCGTCTCGCCGGGGTCGGTGACGGTCTCGGGTGCAGGTGCGGGCTCGGACGTCGGCTCAACGGCATCGAGCGTAACGACGGTCTCACCCGGATCAACGGCGGGCGCCTCGGCGGGTGCAGGTTCAGCAGCCTGTGTCTCGGCGGGCGCCGGAGCCTGAGTCGCTGCCTTGGGCGCTACGGACGCTCCGCAATTGGTGCAAAAGCGCGCGTCGTCAGGCAGCTTCGTTCCGCATTGCGTGCAAAACATAAGGTGAGCTCCCTTCTTTTAGGTGTTTCTTAGGTTCGAATCTATGGTACCTGCGGTATAGGACAAAGTTGTTGCGCAACAGTTCGGAAAACCTTCGGACGACGCCAATAGTGGTGCTCGTGTGTACGGATTCCGTCTCGATCTGTAACAACTGGACGGGATTTCAACCTCTACCTGTTACAGATCAAGATAGTTCTCCACCCAACACATGAAACATCTCAATCTGTAACACTAAGACTCAGTTTTGACCCGTAACTGTTACGAATCGAGACAAACCTGCTGCCGGCGGCGTGGAAACGACCGCTTGGAATTGTTGCGCAACGTCTTTCGCGATATCTCCCATATGCTTGCGCCAAGAAGAGGTTGAGGAGCTTGCTAGCGCGTTCGCTCGCGTGGATGGCTCTGCATTGTTGAGGGGAGATGCCATGAGGTGCTCAAGTTGCGGTAGCGAGCTGGTGCCGGGCACGACGTTTTGTCCCATTTGCGGTGCTCAGGCCATGGGCCAGGGTTTTGACGAGCCGATGTCGAATACTGCCGATCACGCTCAGCAGTATTGGGATCAGTCGCAGGCTCAGCTGGAGCAGCAGTACTGGGTTCAACCTCAGCAGCTCCAGCCGGACTCTGCTCCGGCCCCCATGCCGATGGCTCCTGCTAAGAAGCCCCGTCGAGGAAAGAGGATCGCTGTAGGCCTGGCCGTTGCCGTTGTCGTTATTGCCGTGGGCGTCGGTGGTTTTGCGGGATTCTCGTTCTGGCAGAAGGCTCAGCACCAAAAGATGGTCGACCAGACGACGACGGTCGTCGAAAAGACGGTGGACGAGCAGTATGGCGCGAGCTTTGGCGGCTTCGTTCCCAACAACTATGTCAATCCATCGACATACAAGGTCAAGTCCGTCACGGTGAGCAGCGTGACGGAGAACAATGGGCTGGTGAGCGGCTCGGCCGAAGCCGTCACGGCGAATCGCAGCTTCCGCTCGACGATGGACTTTACGTTTACCGGCGTTAAGGACTCGGGTGGCACGGTTTCAAACGTGACCTTGAAGCTCAACGATAAGTCGACCGAACCCAAGAGGGGCATTGACTTTGACGAGGAAAACGGGCTGACGGACCTGGACCCTGAGCTCGATGGCTCGTCGTGCACGGTTAAGCAGGAAATCCCCGGAGGTGCGCCCTGGTACTACGACCCGTCGTACCATCAGGAGTACTCGTACTATTTCGAAGACGACGAAGGATGGTGCCTCTCGGATTCCGGTCGCTACGACGATGACGGCGATTCCGACCCCATGCTCGACATTTCGGGTACCTATGAGGACTCCGGCGGCGCCGCCACGCCGGACATCTACCTCAAGATTTCGAACTATGACGAGGACGAGGGGACGATTTCCGTCGAGTTGTCGACGGACTATTCGCTTTCGAGGAAGAAGCTGAGCGGTCGCATGCTCTTTAGAAAAGACGATATTGAGCTCGAGGACATCGACGACAGTGGCTATAAGGGATTTAGGATTGGCGGAGGCGGCGGCCTGGTAACCAGCTCCGAAGAAATTACCGGTGCAGAGTCAGGCGACGCGGCTCTGGTGTTCGTGCTGAACCCTTCGTCGCCTGGCGGGATTAATGTGTATAGGGGTGACGACCAGGGTCTTTCGGTACAGACGGGCTACGGCAAAGCGGGGCGCTATACCCTTCCTGTTATGACTGGGGTTACGGGCGGCATGATGAGTGGGCTTTCGGAGTTCAGTGCATGGTCGTTCGAGAACAACGTGCCCACGCCGCAGTTCGTGAAGGAGTAGGGGGCCGGCGTCGTCGGCGTTGGAGCCAGTGCCGCCCCGCCGGTCAATAATCTCAATCTATATCATCTGCAGCTCAATTTGCTCGATAACTGTTACAGATTGAGATGTTGTGTTCTGGGATAGCGGTTTGTCTCGATCTGTAACAGTAAGGACCGATTTTGTCGAGTAACTGTTACAGATTGAGACATTGTCTGACGGAGGAGTCTTCTGTCTCGATCTGTAACATCTGCTACCAGTTTCGCCCCGTAACTGTTACAGATTTAGATGTTTCCGAACGGCTCAGATTGTTTATCTCGATCTGTAACAGTAACGACCGGTTTTGCCCCGTAGATGTTACAGATCGAGATGTTGCTCGGCGGGGGAGTCTCTGTGCGATCCCAGACCCCGTCATCTGTGGTTTACGTGGGGGCATGCGAAGCGCGGGTATACTAACCGGCGGCGAATCTGCTCCATCGCTTAGGGCTGCTGCGTCTGGACGGCGCGTGATAGGGCTGCCAAAGCGATCGCCAGCGTGCTGAGCAACGTCCTCTCTGTGCGCACCTGTTTTTGTATGTATTAGCGCACTACCAAGCACGCCCCGCGCGGCCGCATGCCGTGCCCATAACGCGTGCAGATAAGGAACAACAACATATGCGTAATTCTGTATCCGACGTCACGGACGCCGAGATTCTGGACGAGACCCGCGAGGCCATGACCCAGGCTGCCTTCGATGCTGCCGACGAGGCCAGCGCCGCCGAGACCGTCGAGTCCGCGACCGAGAACCTGCCCGCCTTTGACGAGCTGGGACTTTCGGACGAGATGCTTCGTGCCATCGAGAACCTAGGCTACACGGCGCCCACGCCTGTCCAGGCTGGCTCGATCCCCGTGGTGCTCGAGGGCCGCGACCTGCTTGCCGCCGCTCAGACCGGCACCGGCAAGACGGCCGCCTTCTTGCTGCCGACCATGAATAACCTGGAGCACATCGCTCCGCCCAAGCCCGTGCGCGAGCGTAGCGGCCGCAACCGCCGTTGCGGTGCCAAGAAGCCCGAGGGCAACGGCCGCGGCCCTGTGATGCTCGTCATCACGCCCACGCGCGAGCTTGCCCAGCAGATCGACGAGGTCGCGAGCAAGATCGCCGACGTCACCGGCCATGTTGCCGTGACCGTCGTGGGCGGCGTGAGCTACAAGCCCCAGACCGCGGCGCTCAAGTACGGCTGCGAGATCCTGGTCGCAACGCCGGGCCGTCTGGTCGATCTGATCGAGCAGGGCGCCTGCCACCTGGACGAGGTCAAGGTGCTGGTGCTCGACGAGGCCGACCGCATGCTCGACATGGGCTTTTTGCCCGCCGTTCGCCGTATTGTGCGCGAGACGCCGGCCGAGCGCCAGACGCTGCTGTTCTCGGCCACGCTTGACGAGGAGGCCGTGGGCGAGATCACCGACCTGGTGAGCGACCCGGCCCGCGTGGAGATCGCGCCTGCCACGTCGACCGCCGACACCGTCGACCAGTTTGTGTTCCCGGTGTCCATCGAGGCCAAGAACAACCTGCTGCCCGAGTTCCTCAAAAAGGAGGGCCCGGAGCGCACTATCGTCTTTATGCGCACCAAGCACCGCGCCGACAGCTGCTGCCGTCGTCTGGAGCGCAAGGGCATCAAGGCCGCCGCGATCCATGGCAACCGCAGCCAGGCCCAGCGCGAGCGCGCGCTTTCGGCCTTCCGCGACGGCACCGTCGACGTGCTGGTGGCAACCGATGTCCTCGCCCGCGGCATCGACATTAGCGATGTGCGCTACGTCGTGAACTTTGACGTGCCGGCCGAGCCGACCGACTACATCCACCGCATCGGCCGCACGGGCCGCGCCGGCGAGCTGGGCTGGGCTATTACGTTTGTGACCGAGCAGGACGTCGATGAGTTCTACGAGATTGAGAAGCTCATGGACAAGACCGCCGACATCTACGAGGCCGGCGACCTACATGTGGGTCCCAATCCGCCCGTGGTTGATCCCGAGCGCGACCCTGCGGCCTTTAAGGTGAAGAAGAAGACCAAGCGCGGCAAGTCCAAGAGCAAGAAGAAGCTTGAGCAGGCGCGTCGCGACGGCAAGCGCAACGGCGACGATTACGGTGATGTGGCCGGTCGTTCCAACCGCGGTCGCGACGAGCGTCGCGGCGACGGCGAGCGCCCGAGCCGTCCCAAGCGCGGCGGCAAGGCCCGCGTGCGCGAGGGCGTTCAGGCTCGCGTGGACGAGGCTGTGGAGAGCGTAGCCCGCGAGGTGGCTGCCGAGGAGCGCGCCGGTGCTGCTGAGCAGAGCCCGCGCGGCAACCGTGCCGAGCGCCGTGCCAAGCAATTCCAGGGCGAGGCGCACCGCCGTCGTCGTGAGGACGAGGACCGTGGCGGTCGTCGTCGTGTTGAGCGCGAGGATGAGGGCCGCGGTTCGCGTGGCGGCAAGCGCGGCTCGGGCGACCGTCGTCGTTCCGGTCGCAATGACGAGCGTGGTGCCCGCGGCGGCGAGTCCCGCGGCGGCAAGCGCTTTGACGAGCGCGGAGGTCGCGAG
>JAIIUG010000039.1:0-20049 GCA_022739635.1 Collinsella sp.
CGCCCGTGACCTGTTCGAGGGTGCTGCGACCGTGCTGCCGACGGCCCAAATGACCTGCGCCATTACCGGCTCGGGCGGTTTGCTGCTGTCCCAGTGGCTCGAGCTGGAGTTTGTCCAGGAGGTCATCGCCAGCAAACGCGCCGTCGAGACCCTCATCCCGGCCACCGACGTCGCCATCGAGCTGGGCGGCGAGGACGCCAAGATCATCTACTTCGATAACGGCATCGAGCAGCGCATGAACGGTACCTGCGCCGGCGGTACGGGCGCGTTCATCGACCAGATGGCAACCCTGCTGCACACCGACGCGAGCGGCCTCAACGAGCTCGCGGCCAACGCCACCACCATCTATCCCATCGCCAGCCGCTGCGGCGTCTTTGCCAAGACCGACGTCCAGCCGCTGCTCAACGAGGGCGCCCGTCCCGAGGACGTGGCCGCCTCCATCTTCCAGGCCGTCGTGACCCAGACCATCTCGGGTCTGGCGTGCGGCCGCCCCATCCGCGGCAACGTCGCCTTCCTGGGCGGCCCGCTGCAGTACCTCTCCGAGCTGCGCCACCGCTTCTATCTCACGCTCAACCTGGACGAGGAGCACCGCATTGTGCCCCAAAACGCCCACCTGTTTGTGGCGAGCGGCGCCGCCATGGCGCACGAGTCCAACAAGCTCAGCACGTTCCCGCAGCTCATCGAGGCTATCGACAGCTTGGGCGACACGCAGGGTGCTGAGGTCGAGCGCCTGGACCCGCTCTTTGCCACCGACGAGGACTTTGCCGAGTTCAAGGGTCGCCACGACACCGAGGTCGTCCCCAAGGGCAAGCTCGACGGCTACACCGGCCGTGTGTTCATCGGCATCGACGCCGGTTCCACCACCATGAAGGCCGCGCTCGTGGGCGAGGACGGCCAGCTGCTGCACACCTGGTACGGCAACAACAACGGCGACATCCTGGGCACGGCCAAGGTAATCATGGCCGATTTCTACAACCACATCCCTGCGGGCTGTACCATCGGCCACGTGACCACCACGGGCTACGGCGAGGCACTGCTCATCGAGGCCCTCAAGGCCGACTCCGGCGAGATCGAGACCGTCGCGCACCTGCGCGGCGCCAAGGCATTCCTGCCCGGCGTCGAGTTTATCCTGGACATCGGCGGCCAGGACATGAAGTGCTTGCGCGTCAAGGACGGCGTGATTGAGCACATCATGCTCAACGAGGCCTGCTCGTCGGGCTGCGGCAGCTTTATCGAGAGTTTCGCCGTGTCTATGAACATGGACGTGCGCGCGTTTGCCGATGCCGCCATCCATGCCAAGGCCCCGGTCGACCTGGGCAGTCGCTGCACGGTCTTTATGAACTCGCGTGTCAAGCAGGCGCAAAAGGAAGGCGCCACGGTGGGTGACATCGCGGCCGGCCTGTCCTATTCCGTCATCAAGAATGCCCTGTTCAAGGTCATTAAGCTGCGCGACCCCAAGGAGATCGGCAGCCAGGTGATCGTTCAGGGTGGCACCTTTATGTCCGATGCCACGCTGCGCGCGTTTGAGCAGCTCACCGGCGTTCATGCCGTGCGTCCCGACATCGCCGGCTGCATGGGCGCCTATGGCGCTGCTTTGCTCGCCCGCGATCGCGCCGGCGCCGACGGCACTTCGACCATCCTTTCTGCCGAGGACATCGCGCACCTCACCGTGACGCAAAAACACGTCCGCTGCGGCCGTTGCTCCAACAACTGCCAGCTCACCGTCAACGACTTTGGTGGCGGTAGGCGCTTCATTACCGGTAACCGCTGCGAGAAGGGTGCCGGCCACAAAAAGCAAAAGACCGAGGCCCCCAACCTCTTCAAAAAGAAAAACGAGTTGCTGTTTAACCGCGAGGTTCTGAGCCCCGACGAGGCCCCGCGCGGCACCGTCGGCATCCCGCGCGCGCTCAACATGTACGAGAACTACCCCTTCTGGCACGCGTTCTTTACGCGCCTGGGCTTTAGCGTGCAGCTGTCCGACCAGTCGAGCAAGAAGACCTACCAGGCGGGCATCGAGTCCATGCCGTCCGAGAGCGTGTGCTATCCGGCCAAGATGAGCCACGGCCACGTGATGAACCTTATCGACCGCGACGTCGACTTTATCTGGATGCCGTGCGTGCGCTGGGAGCGCAAAGAGGACCCGACGGCCGGTAACTGCTATAACTGCCCCATCGTCATGAGCTACCCCACGGCGTTGGCACTCAACATCGACGAGATCCGCGAGCAGAACATCGAGTTCCTGTATCCGTTTGTGCCCTATCACGACAAGACCGAGCTCAAGCGCCGTCTGTATCAGGTGCTCGCCGTCGACCGCGTGGCCGATTCGCAAGCTGGTCGTGGTCGCGTGCGTGGACCCAAGATCACGCGCTCCGAGGTCGATGCCGCCGTCAACGCTGCCTTTGAGGCCGATGCGCGTTTCCACGAGGACATCCAGACCATGGGCGAGGAGGCCCTTAAGTGGGTCGAGGACCACGGTGGTCACGGCATCGTGCTCGCCGGCCGCCCCTACCATAACGACCCCGAGATCAACCATGCCCTGCCCGAGCTTATCTCGAGCTTTGGCTTTGCGGTCTTTACCGAGGATTCGCTCGCGCATCTGGTAAAGCCCGAGCGCCCCATCCGCGTGGTCGACCAGTGGATGTACCACAGCCGCCTGTATGCCGTCGCCCGTTTTGTGACGATGCGCAACGACCTGGACCTGATCCAGCTCAACTCCTTCGGCTGCGGTCTCGATGCCCTGACCACCGATCAGGTGCAGGAGATCCTGGAGGCCAGCGGCAAGATCTACACTGTGCTCAAGATCGACGAGGTGTCCAACCTGGGTGCAGCGCGCATCCGCATCCGCTCGCTCATGGCGGCGCTTAAGGACCAGGAGGCCGAGCGCTTGGCCGTGGCCACGGCCGCGGGCAAGGTCTACGAGCAGGGCGATGCCGCGCCGGTGGCACCCTCCACGGATGCCCCCGCGTTCGCGAGCCGCAAGTACACGTTTGAGGCTCAGCGCGAGAGTGCTTCGACCGCGTGGCCCAAGGTGCCCTTTACCGAGCGGATGCGCGAGGAGGGCTACACCATCCTGTGCCCGCAGATGGCGCCGATTCACTTTGACCTGGTCAAAGAGGTGTTCCGTGGTGCCGGCTACAACCTGGAGCTGCTGCCCTCGACTGACCACGATGCCGTCGAGGCCGGTCTGCGCTATGTGAACAATGACATCTGCTATCCGTCGATCCTGGTGACGGGCCAGATCATGGAGGCCATCGAGAGCGGTCGGTACGACCTGTCCAAGACGGCCGTGGTCATCAGCCAGACCGGCGGCGGCTGCCGTGCCACCAACTACATCGCGCTCATTCGCAAGGCTCTGCGCGAGAGTGGCCACCCCGAGATCCCCGTGATCTCGCTTTCGGCCGTGGCGCTGGGCGAGGACAACCCCGGCTTTAAGATTACGCCGGCGCTGCTTAAGCAGGCAGTCTACGCGGTGCTCTTTGGCGACGTGATGATGCAGATGCTCTACCGCTGCCGCCCGTACGAGGCCACGCCTGGTGCCGCCAACGCGCTCTATGAAGAGTACATGGCGCGCGCTCGCAAGCTGGCACCCAAGTTCAACAGGCATAACTACACCAAGCTGTGCCGCGAGGCCATCCGCGCGTTCGACACCATGCCGCTCGTGGGCGAGGGCACCAAGCCACGCGTGGGCGTGGTCGGTGAGATCCTGGTCAAGTTCCACCCCACGGCCAACAACCACGTGGTCGACGTGATCGAGCGCGAAGGCTGCGAGGCCGTGGTGCCGGGCCTGCTCGACTTCTTCCTGTACTCCATGAGCAACGCCGAGCTGCAGAAAGACGAGCTGGGAAGTTCTGCCACTACGCGCGCGGGCATGCAAGCGCTTATTAAGCTCGTGGACTGGATGCGTACGCCGGTGGAGGAGCTGCTCGAAAAGTCCGAGCGCTTTGAGGTACCCGAGCGCATCGGCACCATGGCGGACAAGGCCCGCACGGTGCTTTCGGTGTGCAACAACATGGGCGAGGGCTGGTTGCTCACGGCCGAGATGCTCGACCTGATTGATCACGGCGCGCCCAACATCATCTGCACGCAGCCCTTCGCGTGCCTGCCCAACCACGTGGTGGGCAAGGCCGTGATCAAGGAGCTGCGCCGCCAGCACCCCGAGAGCAACATCGTCGCGGTGGACTACGACCCCGGCGCGTCCGAGGTCAACCAGCTCAACCGCATTAAGCTCATGATCAGCGTGGCCAAGGAAAACATGCGCGCCGGCAAGGGCTTTAAGCTCGAGAAAGTGGCGCCGCTCGCGATGGACGAGGTCACCGGCCAGATGCGTGCCCACGATGGCTGCGTGAGCTGCGGGCCGGCCAGCGAGGAGGCCGTTGCATCGGTCGCCAAGCGTTTGGGACGTGGCATTAAGAAGTAACTGGCCTGCTTTGGGCTAGATATGAGACAAACGGGTGGTAGCCGTACCGGCTACCACCCGTTTTTGCTGGACATATGTTGCGCAAACGCCCCAGCTATTACCCCTTCCGAAATCGACGTCTCAGTGACACCAAAAATCGCCCTCGGAACCCTGAGATAATGAACAGGTGTTGCCGTTCGCCGCAAAATATCGTCCGTTTATAGAACCCACCTTCGGCGCGCAGCCTCCTTACGGTTGAATAAATACACATCTATGGAATTACGTAAGAGAGGACTTTTCCTATGAGCTACAAGAGCGTATGTGTCGCCGGTGGCGGCGTGCTGGGAAGCCAGATTGCCTTCCAGGCTGCCTACTGCGGCTTTGACGTAACGATTTGGCTGCGCAGCGAGGGCAGCATTGGCCGCACCCAGCCCAAGATCGATCACGTCCGCGAGGAGTACATCACGGCCATTGAGGGCATGGCAGACGGTACGGGCGAGTGGTGCGCCGGCATCGCCGATAGCGATCAGCCCTTTGACAAGGACGCAGCGCTTGCCGCCGTCGAGCGCGCTTACTCCACGCTCAAGCTGGAGCTCGACCTTGCCAAGGCCGTGGCCGACGCCGACCTGGTCATCGAGTCCATGGCCGAGGACACTCAGGCAAAGATCGACTTCTACAAGAAGCTCGCCCCGGTCCTGCCGCAAAAGACCGTCATCGTCACCAACTCCTCCACGCTGCTGCCGAGCACCTTTGCCAAGTACACCGGCCGCCCCGAGAAGTACCTGTCGCTGCACTTTGCCAATTCCATCTGGAAGAACAACATGACCGAGGTCATGGCCCAGGACCAGACGGACAAGCGCTACTTCGATGAGCTGGTCGACTTCGCCAACGACATCCGCATGCTGGCGCTTCCCGTCAACAAGGAAAAGAACGGCTACCTGCTTAACTCCATGCTGGTGCCGTGGCTGCTCTCGGGCCTGGACCTGTATGTCTCGGGCGTGAGCGATCCCAAGAGCATCGACCTCGCGTGGACGCGTGGCACCGGTGCCCCCAAGGGCCCGTTCCGCGTATTCGACACGGTGGGCATCCAGACGGCCTACAACATCGTTATGCAGTATCAGAAGGTCCCGGGCCTGGTGAGCCCGCTGCTCAAAAAGATGATGATGCCCTACAACTTTAAGGCCATGGCCTCCGTCCTCAAGAAAATGCTCGACGAAGGCAAGCTGGGCGAAAGCTCGGGCGAGGGCTTCTTTACGTACTAAAAATGATCTCTTGGGGGTGGAAGCGTTGGGGATCTACGGTAGTATGCGACAAAATCTGAATTGATCGGGCAAGAGCTGTAGCGCGCGTTGACGTTTGACCAATGGAGCGCAAAAATGCACCGTTCGCCGATACTCCTCTCGCGAGTGGTTGCCATATGGTTTGATGTTGGAAACATATGACTGCCGCCGGGCTGCGGGTGACGTTTGCTCTGATATCGGAGGTGCCAAGTATGTTTCACGCTCCGTTAAACAAGTATCGGGCTGGTTAATATGGGCCGCCGTACTATCTCGATAACCCTTGCAGTGGTTTGCCTAGCTGTGCTCCTGGGCGCTATGGGGCAGTTCGCTATAAGTCGAGAAACATCCTATATGCAGGAATGTGCTTCCGAAGGCTTCGCCATTGATGGTTACTATCGGGATGACAAAACGAGTCGGGAAACCCTGGCTTTTCTTGAGGAGGACAACTGTCGATGGCAGCTGGTTGACCAAGACGGAATCTGCACAGACGGGCAGTTTAAGCGTACGGATGACCCCAACATTCTGATATTAAAGAATGAAAACGGCGAAATATTCGGTACGGTCCACGTGGCGCATATTTCGCGCCGACGCGATCAGGGCTTGCTCTACCTATTTAGAGATACCAAGGTGACCCGTTTTTATCTGGTGAGCACCGATCCGGCGTTTATGGTGGAGTCTGGCGATGTCGATGTAGACAGTTGATTCACGGCAATAAAACGGCGAGCGGGGCGCGGGTGTGAACTGCACCACGCTATTTGCCCGCGTCCGTATCGCGTCTGCGCCTCGTCATAACTTGCGTCCGTGCGAGCGCTCATCCCGCGCCGGCATCACTTCACATCGAACTCCACGCGATCGAGTTCGGGCACATTGAGGTCGATGAGCTTGCGGGCAACACGACGGTCGTGCGCCCCAAGTGTCTCGCTTGTCGTCACATGGGCGACAACCTCGCGCTCGACGAGGCCCTCCTCCCCGCCTTCGGTGGCCGAGGTCTCGACGGCGACGGTGTAATCCTTAAAGCCCGGCAGTACCGCGGCAAGCTCGCGCGTAGTTTCGGTGACGCCATAGCCGTCCTGCACGCCGGCCTGCGCCGAGCCAATAGACCCCGCGGTCATAACGATGCAGGGGATGGCAAAGATCACCGTGCCCACGATGATGCGGCGGCGCACCTTGTGTGACAGCTCATCGACCTCGGCGTTTTCCTCGGCGGTCACAATACCGTCGCCGTTGAGGTCACGCTTGAGCGGTACACGTAGAAGAAGCAATACGGCTTCGGCCGCCAGCGCGATAAAGACAACGTTGATGCCAAATTCGTAGAGCGCCGAGAGAAACAGCGACCCGCTCGCGATGGCGATGCCGTAACCCGCCGCGCACAGGGGCGGCATGAGCGCGGTTGCCACGGCCACGCCCGCGATAAGCGTCGCGGGCTCCTGGTCGCGCGAGTTGCCCAGGCCTCCGGCAAAGCCACCCGCGAGCGCGACGGCAAGATCCCAGACGGTGGGTGTCGAGTTGTCGATGATAGCGGCCGTGGTGGTGCCGAGCGGTGAGAGCTTAAAGTACAGCGTGGACGTGATCAGGCAGAAGGCCATCTGCAACGCGAGACCGGCAATGGCCTCGACGGTAATCTCGCGGTCGAGCGTGGCGATGCCATATGCCATGGCAAGGACCGAGCCCATGAGCGGGCAGATGAGCATGGCACCTACAATGGCGATATCCGAGTCGATATCGAGGCCGATGCTCGCGATCAACATGGCAATGATCAGGATGCATAAGTGCGAGCCAGTCAGGCGCGCCCCGTTTACAAAGCGCTTGCGAATCACGTGATAGGGCGCGCGTCCCTCGCGAATGTTGAACGCCTGCTTAAGGAAACGGGTGGCATTCTCCATGGCCTCGCTGTGTGCAGGGCGTATACCGTGACGACGATGATGACGCTCGCGCAGCCGCTTGATCTGTTGTTTGTCGAGTTCCATGCTTACCTCGTTTAGCTTCTGAGCCGCTTCTTGCGTCTGTCGTCTTTACTCTACACCGCGTTAGGCGAGGTGTCAGACAAGGTTTGTTGACCTGGAAGTCAGGCCAATCGACATGGCTAAAACGCCGTGAGGATCATAAGAGTCAAATAGACAAAAAAGCGCGGGGCCGGTTTGATTCCGACTCCGCGCTCTGCGCTGGTGCGTTGTTGTTCGGCCTACCCCAGCAGGCTCAGACCAACAGAGACAAACGCCAGAATAACGCCGACGATGGACTCGCCGCCGAGCAGGCCGCTGGCGACGACCAGGCCCTGTTCCTGGAAGGCGGCGTCCTTGGCAGCCTTCTCCTCGTCCGAAAGACCAGCGGTGGCGTCGCGGTGGGCGGACCACTTGTCGTAAGCGAGCTTGACACAGGAGCCCAAGAAGGCCGTGAGCGACATATAGAACGGCAGGTACACGCCCAGGCCGATCATCATGGCTGGAATGCCGAGCCAGTACATGACGATACCGGCGATAAAGCCGCCTGCGAACCACGGCACGCTCGGGATGCCCGAGACCATGGTGGCGACGACGCTTGCCTGTGCGGCAACGAAACTCTTGTCGGGACCAAAGGCGTCCGGACCATAGGCGGTGACGAGCGCGACCATGACGGCGGCAGCGACCAGGGCGCCCACGATGCCGCCGATGGCCTGGCCGACCCACTGTGCACGTGGGTTGGTGCCCAGCACGGCGCCGGCCTTAAAGTCGTTCATGACGTCGCCCGCAAGGCCGCACGCTACGGCCACGATGCCGGCGATAAAGAACAGCTTGACCTGAGCGAGCTGCGCGAAGGCGGCAACGATGAGCATGACGATGAGGCCGAAGATCTCCATGGGGTCGATGCCCGTCTGGCCGCAGCTCTGCGCGCTCATGATGGTGGTGACAAAGGTGAACAGCGTGACGATGACGGCCGGAACGGGGCCAAGGTCGAGCACGATGGCGATGATCACGGCGATGGCGGCAGCGCCCAGGCCGATGATGCCGGCGTCGAGCTTAAGGGAGCCCGAGATGAGCGACTGCTCGTCGGTGTCGGTGGAGCTGTCGGCGGCGAGGCCGCGGACGATACCGGCGACCTGCGGCAGGATGTCCTTGAGGACGACGGCGACGCCAAAGCCCATCATAAGGCCCATGCCGAGGGACTTGACGATGCCCTGTGCGGTCACAACATCGAACAGGCCGGCAGCGGTGCCGCCGACAATGATGCCAAAGTTGCCCAGCAGCGCGCCGGCAAACCAGAAAGCGACGGGGGCGAAGCCCACCAAAAAGCCGACGGAGAGCAACATGGGCGAGTTGTAGATGGCAAAGGTCACGCCGGGGATATTGAGCGTGCACAGCATGCTGGGCACCACGCCCAGGGCGTCGCGAAGCACGCTGTAGATGCCGGCGATGGCCATGGAGCCAAAGAGCTGCTTGCCAGTCTTGCCGCCGGCCTCGGTGGCGCGCAGGGTCTGAGCTGCGGCGTTGCCGGTGGGGAACTCCAGCGCGGCGTCCACGATAAAGTGACGGTGGATGAGTGCCGTGGCCAGCAGACCCAGGATAGTGCCGGCGAGTGCCACGATGAACATGTCGAGCCAGCTGATCTGGTCGGCATAGCCCAGCATCCAGGCGCCCGGGATGGTAAACGCCAGACCGCCGGCGACCATGGCGCCTGCGGACATGATGGTGTGGGTGACGTTTGCCTCGTTGAGGCTGGCGTTGCCCATGAGCTTCAGGAAGAACAGCGAGATGACGGCAGCGAAGACGATCGGCCAGGGGAGTGCGCCCATCTTGAGGGCGGTGTAGGCCGAGCTTGCCGTGATGATCACGCAGCCAAGGACGCCGATGACGACGCCGCGCAGCGTGAGTTGCCCGCGCATCGAAGCGCGGTTCGAGGAATTGCTCATATAAAACTCCTTTGCGTATATCCGCTTCCCCCGGGAGCGCCGTTACGGATACGGCGCGGGAAGTCGGGTTACCAAGGGCCGCCGCATGAGCTCGCGCGCGACCGCGCACCAGTATAGCCGCAAGCTAGTCATTTTGGGATGACTGGTTTAGGTAGGCGATATACTGCTGGGCAGACGAAAGGAGCGCCGACGATGCTTAATGGGTGCGCATATATATTGACGGTCGACGTGGGCAACACGTTCATTCGCTTTGGCCTGTTTGCAGAGGATTCGGCCGCGGCGCAGGAATGTCCGCTTGCGACGTGCGAGATCACCACGCCGTCGAGCATCACAGCAGACGAGGCGCGCATGCGTCTCGTGCAGGTCATGGCCGCACTGGCGGCCGATGCGGGCATGCCGGGCGCGCTCGTTCCCGCGGCGGCCGTGCTGAGTTGCGTGGTGCCGGCGCTCGAGCGCCCGTGGAAGGCGGCACTTTCCCGCACCTGCACGGGGCGCGTGCTCACCGTGGGGCCGGGACTTAAGACCGGCATGCCCGTGCACTACGACGATCCGGCCGAGATCGGCCCCGACCGCATCGCCGATGCCGTGGCGGCCCGCGCCGTCTACGGCTCGCCGTGCATCGTGATTGACCTGGGCACGACGACCAATATCGAGGTGATCGACGCGCGCGGTACCTTTGTGGGCGGCGTCATCGCGCCGGGCTTGGCACTCGGCGCTCGCTCGCTTTCGGCGGCAGCAGCGCGCCTGCCCCAGGTCGAGCCCTCGGCACCGACGCGTGTCATCGGCCGCAACACGCGCGAGGCCATGCGCTCGGGCGTGGTCTTGGGCGAGGTGGCACGCATCGACGGCATGCTCGACATGGTGCTTGCCGAGATGCGCGCGACTAAGGCAGCGGGGGAGGGCGATGTGCCCATCGTCATTACCGGTGACGATGCTGAGGCACTCGCAGCGCTGGTCGGCCATAGCCTGACGGTTGACGATGCGCTGACGCTGCGGGGTCTCGCCGAGCTCTACCACATCAACCAAAAGCCCCGCCGCGCGTAGGGCGAGGGGCTGGTGGGACGAATGCCCCACCTTTCACCTGCTACAATAGGTCAAACTATTGCGATTACGGAGGTGTCTGGCATGTCGGACGATCTTCATCAAACCGCGTCGGGCAAGCGCCGCGACGTCATTAGCTGGGACGAGTTCTTTATGAGTGTGGCCATTGCCGCGCAGCGCCGCAGCAAGGACCCCAACACGCAGGTGGGCGCGTGCATCGCCAGCACCAACCACCGCATCCTTTCGGTGGGCTACAACGGCACGCCCTCGGCACTCAACGACGACTTTTTCCCGTGGGGCACGAGCGACGACCCGCTGCAGGACAAGCACAACTACGTGGTGCATGCCGAGGCCAATGCGGTGCTCAACTATCGCGGCTCGCTCAAAGACCTCGAGGGTTCCACAGTCTACGTCACGCTGTTCCCGTGCCACGACTGCGCCAAGATCCTGGCGCAGGTGGGTGTAGGCGAGGTTGTCTACCTGGACAACAAGTACGCCGATACCGACGACGGCCGCATCAGCCGTCGCATCCTCGACTCGTGCGGTATCAGCTACCGCCAGGTTATCGTCGATGTCCATATTGGCACCGGGGAGCGGGCTCAGCAGTAGTGCGTGCCAACGCCAGCTGGCGGCAAAACAGCTAAAAGGGCCCCGTCCCAAATTGACTGCTCGTGAAAGTCGTGTCCGCGCGCATGGCTGGCGCTCAAGCGGGTACATGGCTGTAGTAACATAGCCCTGTCCGCGGGCGTGCCCGCGTTATTGTGAGAAAGGAGCCCCTGTGGCTGTTAACGAAGAGCTGCTTAAGAAGGTTCTTGAAGAGATCCGCCCCAACCTGCAGGCCGACGGCGGCGATATGGAGTATGTGGGTGTCGACGACGAGGGTGTCGTCAAGCTGGAGCTGCAGGGCGCCTGCGCCGGCTGCCCCATGAGCTCGCTGACCCTGTCCATGGGTATCGAGCGCATCCTGAAGGAGCATGTGCCCGGCGTTACCCGCGTTGAGCAGGTCAATGCTTCCGGCGAGGCCGAGGACCTGTACGACGAGTACGCGCCGTTCTAAGATGCGAAAGCTGCGGACGGTACGCTCCGCATAGACGTTACGTCCAAATATGCGGCTGCGAGCGTAAGGTCCGCGGCCGCATTTGTATGTAGGGAGCAGGGGATCGATATGCTCAACGACCTCTACCATATGCTTGATCCCGTCGCTATCTCGGCGGGCCCCATCATTATCTACTGGTACGGCCTGGCCTACGTGGTCGGCGCCCTGCTCACGGCGGTCGTTATGTACCGTACACAGCGTCGTTGGGGCTTCGACATTACGATTGATGACCTGACGAGCGTCGTGGTCGGCGCGGTCTTTGGCCTCATCATCGGCGCGCGCCTGTTTTACGTCGTCTTTTACGGCGATGGCTACTATTGGACCCACCCGCTCGAGATCTTTGCCACCAACGAGGGCGGCATGAGCTTCCACGGTGGCCTGGTCGGCGGCATCTTGGGCGGCATCATCGTGTGTCGCATGTATAAGCTCGACGCCTGGACCATCGCCGACCTTGCCGTTATCGGCGCTCCGCTGGCGCTGTGCCTGGGACGCTGCGCCAACTTCGTAAACGGTGAGCTGTGGGGTAAGCCGACCGATCTGCCCTGGGGTGTGGTCTTTGGCGGGACTGCGGGCGATATGCCGCGTCACCCCTCCCAGCTCTACGAGGCATTTCTTGAGGGCATCGTGCTCTTTTGCATTCTGCAGGTGCTCAGCCGCAAAAAGCCGCTGCTGCCTCAGGGTACGTTTATGGGCGTGTTCGTGATGGGATACGGCATCGTCCGCTTCCTCGTCGAGTTCGTGCGCGTGCCCGACGCCCAGCTTGGCTATCTGCTGGGCGGCGTCATCACGATGGGTCAGCTGCTGAGCCTGCCGCTCGTAATCGCGGGCCTGGCGCTCATCATCTTTGCTCGTCGCCGCAATCGCCCCCAGCGCATCTACCTCGACGCCTAACCACCACATACCACCACAAAGGGGACAGGCACCTTTGTGGTGGTTTTGCCGAGTTTGATAGGTTTCTAGAAAGGCTTTCGGACTGTGAAGGATTCCGATTTCTCCACAACGGCTGCGCGCGACGCGGCCCGCATCGTCTGGTTTAAGCGCTACCCCGCCAAGCAGACGCTCATCGCATTTTTGCTCGCGCTGTTGGCGACCACGGCGTTTTCCATCGATCCCGCCCCGGTGTCGAGCAACGCAGTCTTGGCGATTGACCCTAAAGCCTCGGGCATGCTGTACGTGTGCTACGAGGTGCTCCTCTCGTTTGCCGGCCACACCGACGCGGTCATGCTGCTTGCGCTTGCCTGCCTGCTCACGCTGCCGTTTCGCTACGTGTTCTTTGGCCGTGGCGACACCTGGCGTCCATCGATCATTCTGCCGTCGCTGTTTTTCGCCATCTGCATGGTGTTCGGCCGCAGCTACGACCTCATCGACTCGGCCGAGATTGTTCTTGGCGACAAGGCCCGCATCATCTGCGCCTGGATTGGCGGCGCGGGCTGGATGCTCCTAGCGATTGTGGCCTTCTATCTGGCTTTTGAGTGCCTGGATTGGCTGAGCTCTCGGCGCATCCCGTTTTCCGAGGCGCACTTTGGCCGCGTATGGCGTGTGACTCACGCCGTGCTCTCGGTCCATCCCTTTGCCGGGCCCTTCCTGGTGCTTATGATCGCCTGGGCGCCCACGCTCATCGCTTCGCTGCCCGGCCTTTTTATGGGGGATACGGGTGCGCAGATTCGCCAGTGGTTCAACTATCCCAATGGCACGAGCGACTACCTGCGCCTGCTCAACCCCAACGTGCTGCTCAACGGGCACCATCCCGTAGTGCACACGGCCATTATCGGCTCGTGCGTTCAGCTGGGGCTTTCGCTGTTCAACAGCGCTAACGCGGGCCTCATCATCTATACCTGCGCTCAATTTGTCATCACGGCTGCCTGCATGGCCTATTCCATTTCGTCGCTGCGCAAACTGGGCGTGAGCCTGCCGGTTCGCGGTACGATCCTGCTGTTCTTTGCGTTTATGCCGATGTTCTCTAACTACGCGGCGTTGCTCACCAAAGACGTGCTCTTTGCCGACGCGTTTTTGGTGCTGCTGGTACAGACCGTCAAGCTCGTGGCATGTGGCTTGCCCCGTCGTGATGCCAATGCCGAGCGTGCGGGCGAACAGAGGCCCGTGCTCTTTGCGCGCCACGACTGGCTGTTGCTTGCGCTGGCTGCCATGGGTTCCACGTTTTTGCGCAATGGCGGTCTGGTGTTTCCCCTGGCGGCCTGCGTGATTGCGGCGGCGTTTTGCGCATGGGATGTACATGTCGCCCGTCGTGCGGCTAAGCAGACGGGCACCGCGGTCTCATGCGCCACGCCGCGCTTCCGCTGGGTTGGCGTCCTCGCGGTGCTCGCACTCTGCCTTGCCTCTAATATGTACTTCACCAAGGTCTTTATGCCGGCGCACGACATCACGCCTGGTTCCAAGCGCGAAATCCTCTCGATTCCGTTCCAACAGACGGCTCGTTTCGTCCAAAAGCACGATGGCCTCAACTCGGGCGTCAATCCCACGGTTAAGGAGGACGGCACCATCGTGGAGGCTCCTTGCGACGGTTTGGTGACCGATGAGGAGCGCGCCGTGATCGATCGCGTGCTCAAGTACGAGAATCTGGGCCGCCGTTACAACCCGGATAAGTCGGACTCCGTCAAAAATTGCTTTAACGAGTACGCCTCGCAGGAGGACATCAAGGCCTATTTTGAGGTCTGGGCACAGATGTTCAAAAAGGATCCCGAGTGCTATATCTCGGCGCTCATCAATAACTATTACGGCTACTTTTATCCGAGTGCCCGTGATGCCTGGGTCTACAGCACGGCGCGTAGTGCCGAGATCATGGCGCGTCCCGACAACCTCAAGTACTTCGACTTCCATCCGGTTGACAGCAACGTGGTGCGCTGGTGTGACCACCTGATCAATCTGTACCGTGTGGCGGTGCAGCGCATTCCGGTTATTTCGCTCACCATGAGCTCGGCCACCTATGTGTGGATCATGATCGCCGTGGTGGTCTACCTGCTGCGTCGTCATTCATGGCGTGCGCTGGCGATCTGGGTGCCGCTGTTGGGCGTGCTCGCCGTGTGCCTGATTGGTCCGTGCAACGGCTCGACCTACATGCGCTACCTGTATCCGGTCATCGCCTGCATGCCCTTTGCCATCGGTGCCACCGTCACCCGCAGTGACTTCCTCTGGTCCTAACTTGGTGCATTGTGGCCAGGTTTCTTTGCACCAAAGGGGGCATCATCACGACGCCTTCATTTTGGGGTTTATCTCGCAGGCTAGTAGGTATATCATAACGACGTTTGTTTATATTGCCCGAGCATCTGCGCTGGGCTTTAGGTCGAAACCGATAGGAGACACGTATGTCCGGACACTCTAAGTGGGCCACAACCAAGCATCGTAAGGGCGCGCAGGACGCCAAGCGTTCCGCCCTCTTCTCCAAGCTCAGCCGCAACATCACCGTTGCTGCCCGTCTCGGCGGTGACCCGCTGCCCGAGAACAACGCCAGCCTCGCCGCTGCCGTTGCCAAGGCCAAGGCTCAGTCCATGCCTAAGGACAAGATCAAGTCCGCTATTGACAAGGCTTTTGGTTCGGGTGCCGATGCCGCCGTCTACGAGAACATCGTGTACGAGGGCTACGGTCCCGCCGGTGTCGCCGTCTACGTCGACTGCCTGACCGACAACCGCAACCGTACCGCCGCTGATGTCCGTTCCGCCTTCTCCCACGCTGGTGGCAACCTGGGCACCTCCGGCTCCGTCGCCTTCCAGTTTGAGCGTAAGGGCCAGATCGTCGTCGCCAAGGAGATCCTGGACGAGAACGCCAAGAAGGAGACCATGATCGCCAACGGTGCTGCTGGTGACGAGGATGAGTTCATGATGGCTATCGCCGAGGCCGGTGGCGAGGACTACGAGGACGCCGGCGAGGAGTGGATCGTCTGGACTACTGCCAACGAGGTTATGGCTGTCTCCAAGGCGCTCGAGGAGCAGGGCGTCCAGGTCAAGGGCTCCGAGACCACCATGGTCCCGACTACCCCGACCGAGGTCTCCGGCGCCGACGCCAAGAAGGTTCAGCGCCTCATCGACCGTCTTGAGGAGCTCGACGACGTCCAGGATGTTTACAGCACCATGGATATGACCGACGAGGTCATCGCTGCCCTCGAGGAGGAGTAGCGCTCGCACGGGTTAAGCCGTGCATATCTGGGCATAATGAAGCGAGCATGCAAGCCTCGTGGAATAGATGAGCCGGATCCGCGTGCGTAGAGCACCGGACCCGGCTCTTTTATAATGATGCGAACCGTTTTGCATTTCGAGAGCCGAGATTTGAAGGGAGCGCCGCGTGCGCGTACTCAAACGAGCCCTAGCGATCGTGTATCTTGCCGCCACCATCGTGGCGCTGGGTACGCTTGTCTGCCAGTTTTGGGGGCCGTATACGTATCGCTTTATGCTGCTGATGCGCGACCCCATGCCGCGCGTCGTCGTCACGGCGTGCGCCGGCGTCGTGGCCTTTGGCGTACTGCTGAGCTTTTTCCGCCTGATGTTCGCCCGTCGCGAGCCGTCCTGCGTGCATCCGGCGGGGGAGCGCAATATCGAGGTTACCCTTGCGGCGCTTTCTTCGTGCGCCAGGGTTGCTGCCGAGCGCGACGACCGCGTGATGGTCGAGCATGTCGAGGCCCGCGTCCAAGGCCCCGACGATTCGCACGTCCGTTTTAAGGTCGAGGCTATCGCGCTTGACGATAAGGACGTGGCATCTCTGGCTACCGCGATGCAGCAGCGCATCGAAGAAGCTTGCGACACCATGCTCGGCACGCCGGGTACGACCACGCGCGTCCGTTTTTTGCCGTCCAAGACTACCGTCCAGACCGTGGAGGTTTCCGGTGAGTGATACCAATCAAGATAAGACCGCTCGTACGCCGCGCCTGACGATTGACCAGAGCGCCACGCCGGCGAGCGAACCTGTTGATTCCAAAGCAGAGGCAACCGAGTTGCAAGACGCGGCAACCGCGGATTTTGACGAGGCTATGGGTCTCATCAAGGGTACGGGCGCTGCCATCTGGAGCTATGCTGTGCGTCATCCCAACACCACGCTCGGCGCCGTCGCCGGCTTTATCCTCGCCGTGTTGGTGCTCACGTTGGGCCTGTGGGACACGCTCGTCATTGCATTCTTCGTGCTGATCGGCGCTGTGATCGGCCAAATTCGCGACGGCGAGAACGGGATCGTCAACTTCTTCGGCCGTCTGTTTAGCGGCCGCTAATATGTATTCGACTGTCGCATCCGCGGCAGGCATAAGGAGGAACCATGGCTTTTAATACGAAGGTCGATGTGGCCGATACCGAGCTCGAGGCCGACGAGACCGTCGCCGCCGAGGCCGAGGACGTAACGCTCGAGGACGAGGCGCTCGTCGAGGCCGAACCCGCCGACGATGCGGACGAGGACGACGAGGAAGCGGATGAGTCCGAGGACTCGCTGACCTATTCCAACGGCGTGATTGAGAAGATCGTTGCCATGGCCACCCGCGAGGTTCCGCACGTTCTGGGCATGAAGGGTAACCTCATGCACTTTGTGCAGGAGCAGTTTGGTGCCGAGAATCTGACCAAGGGCGTGACGGTCGAGGTCACCGACGACAACCGCGTGGTCGTCAACATCTCGGTCATCATCGAGTACGGCGCCTATGCGCCCGCGATCTTTGACGACGTTAAGGCGCGCGTCACCGAGCGTCTTGCCGCGATGACCGGCCTTGAGGTGGCAGGCGTCAACCTGCGCATCGAGGACGTCATCACCCCCGAGGAGTATGAGCACCGCACCAGCCAGCACGAATAACCTTCCAAAAAGGGACAGGTTTATTTTGGCAGGTTTTATCTGCGAAAACGCCAAACGGCCGACCGCGCAAGCAAAAACGTGGCCGGCCGTTTCTGTACGCTCCCGATGTAGTCATACCGCTCGTCTAACTGGGGGTTGCAATCCCTACGTTCCGCGTTACTCTAATGGGCGCATTGTTTCCAAATTGTTAACGAGGAGTTGCCGTAATGGCCGACGAGCACGAAACAGAAAGCAAGGCATGGGCGATTGAGGCCGCTGCGGCAGAGGCGGCGTCGCGTGCTGCCGAGGAGGTGCATCGTCCTCCCGTGGTGCCGATGGAGCGCGTGGTCGATCGCGATGTTATCGAGCGGGGCGAGCGCGCTGGTCGCAAGCGCAGCCAGGAGCCGGGCTTCCCGCGCTTTTTCGCTGAGCTCAATCTGGGTCTGATTCTTACGGCCTTTGCCATCGTTGCGTTTAAAACCCCTAATCACTTTGCTTTTGGCGGCACCTCGGGCGTGTCGGTCATTCTGTCCACGCTGTTCCCGACCCTGCCCGTCGGCGTTTTTATGTGGATTATCAATGCGGTCCTGGTCGTTCTGGGCTTTATCTTTTTGGAGCGCAAGGCAATCCTGTGGAGCGTTTTCGCCTCGTTTGCGCTTTCGGCCTACGTCTCGCTGTTTGAGCTCTTCATTCCGACCGATGTCTCGATGACGGGCGATATGTGGCTCGACCTGTGCTTTGCCGTGATTCTGCCGGCGCTCGGCAGCGCCATCGTCTTTGATATTGGTGCCTCGACGGGCGGCACGGACATCCTCGCCATGATTCTCAAACGCCGCACCACGCTTGAGATCGGCCGTGCGCTGCTGTTGGTCGATATCGGCATCGTGACCATCGCGGCCTTTTTGTACGGTCCGCGTGTCGGTCTGTATTGCGTGCTCGGCCTGTTTGCCAAGACGCTTGTGGTCGACAAAGCCATCGAGAGCATTCACCTGCGTAAAGTCTGCACGGTCATTTGCTCCGAGCCCCTTAAGGTCGAGGAGTTTATCGTCAAGCATCTCAACCGTACGGCGACCATCAGTCGCGGCTACGGTGCCTTCTCGGGCAAGTGCGTGACGGTGATTATGAGCGTGCTGAGTCGTCGCGAGGCCGTGCAGCTGCGTCGCTACGCGCGCGAGATCGATCCGGGTGCCTTTATCACGATTGTCGACAGCTCCGAGATCGTCGGCAAGGGTTTCCGCGGAACGAACTAACGCAGACGTATTCAACGAACCGCCTGCTGGCGCCGTGTACCTTGCAAATCGGTCATCTTTGAGTATTTGACCCCACATTGGGCAATAATGATGCTAAAGACATCGTTTGCGATCCAAGTGATTCGTTCGAGATACGAAGGGATGATTCTATGTTCTGCTCGCAGTGTGGCGCCCCAATGGGCGATAACGACAAGTTCTGCGGCGCGTGTGGTGCCCCCAATGCCGGTGCCGCAGCCTCTGCCCCTCAGGGTCAGCCTCAGCCTCAGCAGTTTGCCCCTCAACCGCCCGTGGCGAATGCGCCAAAGGGCTGTGTGGCTCAGGCGTTCCAAGATATGACCAAGACCCCGGGCGTGCTTCAGCGTGTATGCCAAATCGCGTTTTTGCCGGCGCTGATTTGCGTTGTGTCGGTACTCGTGCTGTTTATTCCCGTTATTGGCGGCATTGCAGCTGCCATCGGCTTTTTGGCAGCTTGCATTGCGAGCGTGTGTGGTTCCGGCTTTGGTATCGAGTGGGGTCGCGATCTGTCGCTCAAGGTCGATGACGGCATGGATCGTCCGCTGATGCGTTCCACGTCGTTTGGTCTCGGAGTCTTTTCGAGCGTTATTTCGGTCGTGCTCGAGGTTATCGCTGCCATTCCCGTTATCGGTGTAGTGCTTTCGCTGGTGGAGAGCGTGGTAATTGGCGCCGCGGGCTCGTATTCGTATTACGGCTCTTATGCGCTCGAGGCTGCGCTGTTTGGCTCGCTTGGCCTGCTTGTCCTGGCTATGATTGCCACGGCGGTCCTGGGGGTCTTCTTTAAGATGTTTGCCGATATCGCCGTGATGCACTTTGCGGTGACCGGTCGCGTCGAGAGCGCGTTTTCGCTCGACAAGGTCTGGGCGGCCTTTAAGAACAATAAGACCAAGCTGTTCTGCGCTTCGTTCCTCCCCGAGTTTTTGACGGGTCTGGTCGCTAACGTTGTCACATGGATCCTGACGCTCGTCTTTGGCACCATTGCCTCTGTCGGTATGTATAGCTACTACTACCGTCCTTCGGCTATTGAGGCGCTTGTTACCGGCGGTGGCATCACGCTCGTATTGTTCTTGGTGCTGACGGCGTTTGTCACGGTATTCCTCACGGTCTTTGGCAAGATGCTCAAGCATCGTGCTGTTGGCTATTGGGTTGCGCGCTACGCAAGCGAGTGGGCCGACGAGGATAAGGACGACGTCCTGACTTTTGTACTGCCGTTTGAGAAGAAGTCTGCTCCGGCTGGTTTTAGCGCCAACGCAGCGCCCGTATCCGATTCCGCTGCGGCGCCCGAGTCCGAGCCCGCGCCTGAGCCCGAGCCTGAGCCCGAGCCTGCG
>JAIIUG010000040.1:0-20035 GCA_022739635.1 Collinsella sp.
GTGCTTCGGCTGCGGGCTTCGGCTGCGGTTTGGCGCTTGTGGCGGTAATCGATCATGCCTTGGATGATGGGCTTGCCAAAGCTCACGACATCATCGTTGTAGATGGCGGTGCGGGCTGCGAGGAGGCAGTCGGTAAAGTCCATATGGGTCTTGCCAAAGAGTTTGACGGCAAGGGCGACAACGGTTGGCTCGTCGACCATGACGTCATCGAGCAGCCTTTTCATGGCCGCAGCAATCTCAAGGCGGGGAACCTTATAGACGTCGCGCAGCGTGACCACGACGCGCGTGATGATTTCGGGGTAGACACGAGCGGTGCGCGTGGCGATGACCTTGGCGGCGCGCGGTGACAGAACCTCGTCGTCGTCAAGCAGGTAGCGTAGGATGACGGTCTCGTCGATGATGGTGCTACTCATGGATATCTACTTCCTCGGGACCCAAGATCGAATCGTCGCTTTCTGCGGCGAGATATTCAATCCAGGCGTTGCGTTCCTCGGACCGGCGATTGGGGTCCCCGTAAGCCTTAAGCACTCCGTAGGCAGCCGTGCCATCCTTTGAGCGCACGGCGATTGGCTGAAAAGGCAGTTTGCGCATGAGGATGCTCTGCGAAACAAAAAGGCGAACGGCCTCGGCAAGCGATGTACCCATTGCGTCGTAGAGACGCTCGGCATGCTGTTTGTCCTCTTCGCGAATGCGCACCTGTAGGATGGCTCGTTTTTGAGTCGATGACATCGCTAGCCCCCTTATCTAGTGCAACACGGATGGTCAAATTCGCCCTGTGCTTTCTTTTGACTATCTTATATCCACCACTTTATTTCACTCAAGTTAATGAGTGTAAACATAACTACAAGCGTAATACATCTGCAGAAGGAGAGCGTGAAAATCTCATATGCCTACGCGTGTAATACACTCGACTTTATAGTCCACCGAGAATAATCCCGACCTGCCAAAACCATTGCAATACACCCGTATTGCAGGGCTTATGCCCAAGTTTGCCCGTGGCAACTGCGTATATTCAACCTGTATACCGTTGGAGAAATTCCGTCGATTGCCTGTTTCGCCGCGGGCACTCGATTTACCGATGCCAGGCCACGGGCGGCCTGGGACAACGTCGGCAGAACCTCTCCGGCAAGGGATTCAGGAGGGAGTGAACAACATGGGCAATAAACGAGTCGTGGCTGATTCCTCACGCTGCATTGGGTGCCAAACCTGTATGGCGGCGTGCATCGAGGCGCACGACATCCCCGGCAACATCGCCGCACCGCGCCTACGCGTGACGCGCACCTACGAGATTTCCGCACCGGTGGCCTGCCATCACTGCGAGGACGCTCCGTGCGCCAAGGCATGCCCCACGGGCGCGCTGTTCTTTGATCCAAAGAACCATCGCATCGGTGTGAACGAGGACAACTGCATCGGCTGCAAGAGCTGCGTCATGGCTTGCCCCTTTGGCGCCGTGAGCGTGGCGACCACACAGGTCCCCGTCTTGATGGGCGATGTGCGCGTGGGGTCGCAGACCAAGAGCTTTGTGCTCAAGTGCGACCTGTGCGTGGACCGTCCTGGCGGCCCGGCGTGTGCCGAGGCCTGTCCGACCAAGGGCCTTTCCTTGGTGGACGAGGAGCGCCTGGCGGAACTGACCGCCGAGCGTGCTCGCGCCACGATCGAAAACGAGGCGTAAGCGGCCGGCGAATCCGCCCAACGTTTGTCAAACAAGTACCGAGTAATCGGTAGTACCGAAAGGAAGGAGGGTGTCATGGAGAAGCATAAAGTGATCTGCCCGTATTGCGGCGCCGGTTGCCAGTTTAACCTCCTGGTCCAAAACGGCCAGGTCGTGGGTACCGAACCGCTCAACGGCATCACCAATCAGGGCGAGCTGTGCCTGAAGGGCATGAGCGGCTACGACTTCATCAACGACACCAAGATCTTGACTCCTCGCGTACTGCACCCGATGATCCGCCGCACTAAGGGCGCGGATCTTGAGCGCGTAAGCTGGGACGAGGCACTGGATTTCACCGCATCTAAGATGCAGGCCATAATTGACGAATATGGTCCTAACGCCGTCATGACCACCGGCTCTTCGCGAGGCGGCGGCAATGAGGCGAACTACGTCATGCAGAAGTTTACGCGTGCGTGCATCGGCACCCACAGCGTGGACAACTGCGCCCGTACTTGACACGGCCCTACTGTCCTCGGTCTGATGGACACGGTTGGTTCAGGTTGCATGTCATGCTCCATCCCCGGTATGGAGGATGCGGGCTGCATTTTCCTCTTCGGCTATAACCCTGCCGATTCGCACCCCATCGTCGCAAGGCGTATCGTGCGAGCCAAAGAAAAGGGTTGCAAGATCATCGTCGCCGACCCGCGCCATATCGAAACTGCGCGTATCGCCGACATCTACCTTCCGATCAAGAACGGTTGCAACGTGGCGTTCCTCAACGCCTTTGCCAACTGCTTGGTCAACGATGGCCTCTACGACAAGCAATTCGTCGCCGAGCACACGAACGGCTTTGACGAGTGGTGGGAGACCATCAAGAACTACACTCCCGAATCCGTACAGGACATCACGGGTGTCGAGCCCGCGTTGATCCACCAAGCTGCCGAGATGTACGCCACGGCGAAGCCCTCTGCCATCATTGGCTGGGGCATGGGCGTATGCCAGCAGAAGCAGAACCTGAAGACGGTGCACACCATCGCCTCCATCGCCTGCATTGCCGGTCAGATCGGCAAACCCAACTCTGGCCTCGCGCCCGTGCGTGGTCAGAACAACGTCCAGGGCTCCTGCGATATGGGCATGCTGCCCAACCTGTACCCTGGCTACCAAAAAGTCACCGACCCCGCCGTGCGCGCCAAGTTTGCCAAGGCTTGGGGCGTGCCCGAGGAAAAGCTCCCCTTGGAGGAGGGCTACAAGCTCACCGACCTGGGTCACCTGGTCGACGAGGGCAAGGTGCACTGCTTCTACAACTACGGCGAGGACCCGGTGCAGACCGAGCCCGATTCGGCCGGCATGCGCAAGACGCTCTCCGAGCTGGATCTGTTCATTTGCCAGGACATCTTTATGACGCAGACGACCATGCTCGCCGACGTCATCCTGCCCGCTACCTCTTGGGGCGAGCACGAGGGTGTCTTTACCGCCTCTGACCGTAGCTTCCAGCACTTCGACGCCGCGGTTCCGCCCAAGGGCGAGTGCCGCCACGACTGGGAGATCTTCGCGGACCTGTCCACGCGCATGGGCTACCCCATGCACTACGACAACACCGAGCAGATCTGGAACGAGTGCATTAGCCTGTGCCCCAACTTTGTGGGCGCAACCTACGAGAAGATGGCCCCCGAGGGCGGTTACGCCCAGTGGCCCGTCAAGTCCACCGACGTGAACGATCACGGCACGGCCGACATGTTCGCAGGCGGCAAGTTCACTACCAAGGACGGCCGCGCCAACCTGATGGCGCACGATTGGGAGGCACCCTCCGAGCTTCCCGATGATGAGTACCCGCTCATCCTGTGCACCGTCCGCGAGGTTGGCCACTACAGCTGCCGTTCGATGACCGGCAACTGCAAGACGCTGGCGCTGCTCGCCGACGAGCCCGGTTTTGTCCGCATGAATCCCGCGGACGCCGAGGCGCGTGGCATCAAGAACGGCGACATCGTCTCGATCCACAGCCGCCGCGGCCAGGTATACAGCCGCGCCGACGTGAGCGACCGCATCAACAAGGGCACGGTCTACATGACCTACCAGTGGTGGATTGGCAAGTGTAACGAGCTGACCATGCACAAGGTCGACCCGGTCTCGCACACGCCCGAGGACAAGTTCTCCGCCTGCCAGGTCGACCCAATCGCCGACCAGGTGTGGGCCGAGGGCGAGGTCGAGCGTCAGTACACCGAGCTTAAGCAGGCTCTGGTGGACGCCGCCGCTCCCCAGGATGTTGAGCCTGGTGCCGCCAAGTTCGACGACGAGACGCACGTGAACCAAATCGTGTAGTCCCGTTCTCGTTGGCTTTTTGGGCCGGGCGTCCCGTACGTTCGGGCGCCCGGCCCGTTACTTTGAAAGGAAGTGGGGATGAACCGCTTCATCGACATCAACCCGGAGAGGTGCATCGGCTGCGGAACATGCCAGTCCGCCTGTGCCGACGCCCACCGGATGCAGGGTCTTCAGGATACGCCGCGCCTGGCGCTCGTGAAGACCGGCGGTATTTCGGCCGCCCTTGCCTGCCACCATTGCGAGGGTGCCCCCTGCGCCGAGGTTTGCCCGGTGAATGCCATCGAGCACGATGGCGATCGCATCCACGTCAAGGAGCAGGAGTGCATCGGGTGCAGGCTGTGCGCCATCGCGTGCCCCTTCGGTGCCATCCATCCCGATGGCACGTCCATCGCCGGCGTCGCAGGCATGTGCGACCCGACACCTTCGTATCCAAAGTCCCTGAGCAGCCTGCTCACGTGGGCGCCCGGCCAGTACACGTGCGCCGTCAAGTGCGACCTGTGCGCTTTTGACCCGGAAGGCCCGCATTGTGTGGCGGCTTGCCCCACCAAGGCGCTCACCGTCATGGGCGGCGCGGCCGATCGCGAGCTGGACGAGGCCAAGCGCTTGCGTTCGATCGAGAACGGTCCGGCCGTTGACGTGACGGCTGTGGCCCAGGGTCTGTCCGAGAAAGCAGAAGGGAGCGTAAACAATGGATAGCATGACGCTGTTTATCGCATCGCTTGCCGTCTCGTGCATCGGTGCGCTCGCCTCGATTCTGCTGATCAAGGCCGATAACGCCGCCAAGACCGCCGGCTGCCTTATCGGTGCCATCGCCGCAGCGCTTTCGTTCGCTGCCGGTATCCAGGCCATCCTGGGCGACGTTACCGCCATCGACACCGTGCTGTTCTTCCCGTTCGCTCGGTTCCAGCTGCTGCTCAACCGCCTGTCGGGCGTCTTTGTGGCGCTCATCTCGGTGCTTGCGTTTGCCGGTTCCATTTACGGTCTTAACTACTTTGATGAGTATCCGGGCAAGAAGGGCCGCGCTGGCTTCTTCTTTAACACGTTTGTCGCGTCCATGATGCTCGTCATCACCGCCGACAACGTGTTCTGGTTCCTGGTTGCCTTTGAGCTTATGTCGCTGACGAGCTACTACCTGGTCGTGATTGAGGAGAACCAGCAGTCCATTCACGGTGGCTGGCTCTACTTTGTCATCGCCCACGTGGGTTTTGTGCTCATCATGGCGAGCTTCCTGATTCTCGCCAACCATGCGGGCGGCTCGTTTGCCTTTGCCGACATCCGCTCTACGGTCTTCGATCCCACCATCGCCTCGGTCTGCTTTGTACTGGCCTTCTTTGGCTTTGGCGCCAAGGCCGGTATCATTCCGCTGCACTCGTGGCTGCCCAAGGCGCACCCCGAGGCGCCGTCCAACGTGTCGGCCCTTATGTCCGGCGGCATGATCAAGATCGGTATCTTCGGCATCCTCAAGGTTGGCCTGGATCTGCTGGGTGCATCGGGCGTTCAGACCTGGTGGGGCATGCTCGTGCTGGTGATCGGCGCTATCTCGTCGGTCCTGGGCGTTGCCTTCGCCCTGCAGGAGCACGACATCAAGCGCTTGCTGGCCTACCACTCCGTCGAGAACATCGGCATCATCTTGTTGGGCGTGGGCGCCTCGATCTGCGCTCAGGCGCTCGGCTACACCGGCATCGCCGTCTTGGCCCTGATGGCCGCGCTCTATCACACGTTTAACCACGCGATGTTTAAGGGCGAGCTGTTCTTGGGCGCCGGCGCGCTGCTCTATGCCACGGGTACCCGCAACATGGAGAAGATGGGCGGTCTGTTCCGCCGTATGCCGGCAACGGCGATCTGCTTTTTGATCGGTGCGCTTGCCATCTCGGCTATTCCGCCCTTCAACGGCTTTGTTTCCGAGTGGTTCACCTACCAGTCACTCTTTAACGTGTCGACGCTTGCCGACAAGCCCGTCATGATCGTGGCCGTGTTCGCCGCCGTGGCACTTGCCATTACCGGCGCGCTCGCCGTCACGTGCTTCGTTAAGGCCTACGGTGTGTCGTTTGCCTCCGCGCCTCGTTCCGAGACCGCTGCCAACGCCAAGGAGGTCCCGGCTCCTATGGTCTTTGCCCAGGGTCTGCTGGCAGCCATCTGCGTTGTGCTCGGTATCGGCTCGCCGGTTGTCGCCCCGGTGCTCGTTGACGTTGCGGCCTCGGTGCTCAATCCCGCTGGCGGTGTCTTCGCTGCCGAGGGTATGGAGCTTCTGAACCAGTACTCCGGTGCCGCCACTTCCACGCCTGCGATTGCCATCGCGCTCGTGGTGCTCGTCGCTATCGCTTGCGCTTTCCGCCGCGCCAAGCAGGTGGGCCCGGCGCAGAAGTCTCAGCCTTGGGCGTGCGGCTATGCCCCCAATGCCGAGATGCCCGTCGTCGCCACCACCTTTGCCTCCGATGTCTCGTGGTTTATGAAGCCACTCTACGACCTGCGTGACCGCTGTACGGCCATCTGCTGGTCTATCGCGCGCTTCTTCCAAAAGCTCACCGGGGTTGCCGAGGCCGTGGAGCCTGTTCCCGACCGCGTTCTGGTGGACGCCCCGCATCGTGGTGTCGAGTGGCTCGCCCAGGTCTCGACCAAGCTCGAGAGCGGCGACTACAGCCTCTACATCGTTTACATCGTCGTGGCGCTCGTGGCCTTCTTGGCACTCGCCGTATTTATGGGTTAAGGAGGGGAGCATATGAACAACATTGTGCTGGGTATTGCCCAAGGCGTCCTCGTTATGCTGGTGGCGCCGTTCTTCTCCGGTCTTGGTCGCGTGATCCGCGCTAAGATGCACAACCGTCGCGGCCCGAGCATCATGCAGGATTACCGCGATATCGCCAAGCTCCTGGCTCGCCCCGAGTCGGTGAGCGAGGACGCGAGTTTCGCCATCCGCATCATGCCCCCGCTGTTCTTGGCTGTCGCCTTTATGCTCGCCATGGGTCTGCCCATCTTTACGACGGAAAGCCCCATGCCGGTCTTTGGCGATGCCATCACCATCATGTACAGCTTGGCGCTCGCCCGCTTCTTTTTCTCGCTGGCCGGCGTGGATTCGTCCAACGCCTATGCCGGCATCGGCGGCATCCGCGAGCTGCTTATGAGCGTGCTTATTGAGCCGTCCATGCTGCTGGCGCTGTTCGCCACGGCGCTCGTGTGCGGCTCCACCGATATCGCCACCATGGGTCAGCACATCCTTGCCGGGGATATCCAGGCGCCCGTCGCGGTCATTCTGGCGGGTATCGCCTTTGCCGCTGCCTGCTACATGGAGCTGGGCAAGCTGCCGTTTGACCAGGCCGAGGCCGAGCAGGAGCTTCAGGAGGGCCCGCTTGCCGAGCTTTCCGGCCCGTCGCTTGCCATGGCCAAGCTTGCCATGTCCATGAAGCAGGTCGTGATCGTCTCGTGGTTCTGCGCGATCTTCGTTCCCTGGGGCGAGCCCCAGACCATGGGTGTCGCGGCCATCTTGGGCGCGGTCATCTTCCTTGTTAAGTGCCTGATCGACTTTGTCGTGTGCGGCGTGATCGAGAACTCCTGCTCGCGCTCGCGCTTTAAGGTACTCGGTAATCAGACTTGGGCCGTCGTGGGCATCGCCGTTCTGGCATTTGTCTTCGTCATCGTCGGCGTGTAGGAGAGGGGAGTAACAATGACACTTTCTACCAGTCTGTCCCTTCTCGGCCTGGTCGCCATCCTGGCGCCCATGGTTGGCTCGCTGATCGTGGCCTTCCTGCCGCGTCCGTATGCCAAGTGGACGTCTGCTATCGCCGCCGCTATCGCCACCGTGGCGAGCGTGGCGCTGGCCGTTGCCTACGCGCAGGCGGGCTTCCCGGAGCTTTCGGTCCCGTTTGTCTCGTTTGGCAACACGCTCGTGCTGGGCTTTGTGTTCGACCGCATGTCGACGCTGCTGGCACCTGCCTTCGTGGGCATCGGCTTTTTGGTCGTGATCTACTCGATCCCGTACATGAGCCAGGACAACCGCGAGCATCCCGACCTTCCGCGTCGTCGCTTCTACGCCTACCTGTCCACCTTCATCGGCGCCATGGCCGGCTTGGTGTACAGCTCCACGTTCGTGGGCCAGCTCGTGTTCTTTGAGATCACGGGCGCCTGCTCTTGGGGCCTCATCAGCTACTACATGACGCCCACGGCCAAGAAGGCCGGTATGAAGGCGCTCATCATCACCCATATCGGCGCTCTGGGACTCTACATCGGCGCGGCCTTCCTGTTCGCCGGAACCGGCACGTTCGCGCTGAGCGCGATCTCCCAGCTCGATTCCGGTATGAAGACCGTCGTGCTGCTGCTCATCCTGTTCGCTGCTTGGGCCAAGTCCGCCCAGTTCCCGCTCTACATGTGGCTGCCCTCCGCAATGGAGGCCCCCACGCCCGTTTCCGCCTACCTTCATGGCGCGTCCATGGTTAAGGTCGGCGTGTGCGTGTTCGCCCGCGCTCTTGCGAGCGCCGGCGATATCCCCGAGATCGTCGGTTGGTTCGCCATCATCGACGCCGTCGTGACCATGCTCTTCGGCTTCCTCATGTACCTGCCCCAGAAGGATATGAAGCGCCTGCTCGCCTTCTCCACGATCGCCCAGCTGTCCTACGTGTTCTTTGGCCTGGGCCTTTCGGTCTTTGGCAGTCAGCTCGCCTTTGATGGTGCCGTCTGCCACATCTTTAACCACGCCTTTGCCAAGACGCTGTTCTTCCTCGTTGCCGGTTCGTTCTCCTTTACGCTCGGCACGCGCATGCTGCCGAAGCTCCGCGGCGTGCTTAAGAAGTACCCCGTCAGCGGTATCGGCTTTGCCGTGGCTGCGCTCGCCATTGCCGGCGTGCCGCCCATGAACACGTTCTTCTCCAAGTTCCAGATCATCGCCGGCGGTTTTTCCGTCGGTGCGGGCAACGCCGCGATCATGGTCCTCGTGCTCATTATGGTGGCCGAGACGGTCGCTACCTTCGCCTGGTTCCTTAAGTGGATGGGCTACTGCCTGCCCGGTGAGCCGAGTGAAGAGGTCGCCGCAGGTGCTCCGTTGCCGAAGGCAATGGCGTTCGTTTTCATCGTGCTCGTCATCATGGTCATCGTCAGCGGCCCGCTTTCGGCCAGCTGGATCGGTTAGGAGGTAGAACATGGGTTACCAACTCGTCAACCTGCTGGGCGGCCTTCTGATCGTTACCTCGACCATGGTCGTTATCAGCAAGTCCATTAAAGTGGCCATCCGCTGGTACGCGGTGCAGTCGCTGATCCTGGTGGGCCTGCTTGCCACGCTTGGCAACGTCACCGGTGCCTCCGAGCTGCTCATGTGGGCTGTGTCGGCATTTGTGACCAAGGTGGTCCTGGTCCCGCTCATCCTGTCCTACGCCTATCGCAAGATGGGTGAGCCGAGTGACCTGGGCCTTACGCACGGCGCCAAGCCGGCGTGGACCATCTGCCTCATCGCCGTCGAGGTCGCTATCTGCTTTGCCGTGGTGACGCAGATTAAGCTGCCCACGGCCGAGGTCGCCACGCCTGCGCTGGCCATCAGCTTCGCCCACTTCTTTGTGGGCCTGTCCTGCATCATCACGCAGCGCAACATCATGAAGCAGATCTTTGGATACTGCCTTATGGAAAACGGCAGCCATGTGACGCTCGCCCTGCTGGCGCCCACGGCTCCCGAGATCGTCGAGACCGGTATCGCGACCGATGCCATCTTCGCGGTCATCATCATGTCCATCGTCGTGCTCAAGATCTGGCGCACCTACCAGTCGCTTGATTCGCACGACCTCTCCGATCTGAAGGGCTAGGCACATGGATACTTCCACAATGCTTTTGGCACTCGTTGCGTGCCCCCTGGCCCTGTCCGTCATCATGGCCATCGTTCCCAAGACCGCATCGCGTGGCGTCTTTGAGCTTTGCCATGCCGTCTCGGCTGTCGTCGTGCTCGCTGGCTCGCTTGCCATCGCGCTGTCCGTCTTTACCGACGGCGGCGAGATCTGGGCACTCGACCCGTGGTTCCACGTCGATGCCCTGGGCGCGCTGTTCGTGCTCATCATCGGCATCATCGGCTTTTGCATCGCCGTCTACTCGATCGGCTTGGTTCGCCAGCTGGTCGCCGATGGCGTCTATGGACCCAATCAGGTAAAGCAGTACTACGCGTTCTACAGCCTGTTCCTGTTTACGATGCTGTTGGCCGCGACGACCAACAACATCATCATTATGTGGGCGGCCATCGAGGCCACCACGCTGGCCTCGGCCCTGCTGGTCGCGCTTAAGAACACGCGCCATGCCCTCGAGGCCACGTGGAAATACATCATGGTCTGCACGGCCGGCGTCGCCTTTGGCCTGTTCGGCACGCTGCTGATTTACGCCAACGCTGCCGACGTGATCTCGAACCCGCATATGGCCGCGTTCCTTTCGGGCGTGCTTCCCGAGGCCGATAAGCTCGACCCGGCGATCGTGCGCCTGGCCTTTGCGTTTATCGTGATTGGCTTTGGCACCAAGGCCGAGGTCTTTCCCATGCACACCTGGATGCCCGATACGCTCTCCCAGGCTCCGGGCTCCATCTCGGCGCTGCTGTCGGGCGTGGTGCTCAAGTGCTCCATGCTCATCATCATCCGCTTTGACATGGTCGCCGTCCATGCCATCGGCAACGACTTCCCCAGCCTGTTGCTGCTGGTGATCGGCGTGCTGTCGATCGTGTTCTCGAGCTTTGCGCTCTTTGCGCAGACCGACATCAAGCGCAAGCTGGCCTACTCCTCGTGCGAGAACGCCGGCGTCATCATGCTGTGCCTGGGTATTGGCGGCCCGCTGGGTATCGCCGCGGCCCTGCTGCATAGCATGTTCCACGGTCTTGCCAAGTCGCTGTGCTTCTGCCTCACCGAGAATGTCGAGCACGCCTATGGCACGCGCGACCTGAGCCAGATCCGCGGCATCATCGAGCGCGCGCCCATTACCGGTGCGCTGATGGTTGTCGGCTTTTTGGCGCTGGCCGGTTTTCCGCCCTTCGCCATGTTCATCTCGGAGTTCGGCACCTTTGTGGCGGCCTTTGCCGCCGGTAGCCCCTGGTGGCTTGTCGTGATCGTGGCGCTCGCCCTGACCGTCGCCATCAGCGGCCTGACGCGCGTCGTCATTTCGTCGGTCTTTGGCAAGACGCTGCACGAGCCCGTCGATACCGAGCGTCGCGAGTCGAGCATTTGGATGCTCATCCCCGAGGCCCTGCTTGCCGTCTGCCTGATCTGGTTTGGCATGGCCACGCCTCTGCCCGTGGTGCGCGGTGTTGAGAACGCCGTCGCCATCGTGCTCGATCAGGATATCGATGCTCTGCACACGGCCCCGATGTTCCGCGAATTCTTTGGCTCCGAGGCCACTCAGAGCGAGGTGAAGTAGATGATTGAAACTGAGAACAAGGTGTATGCCCGCCGCTGCGAGAGTCATGTCGAGGCCCTGCGCCGCGCCGTTCCGGGCTGCATCGAGAAGGTCGAGTGGCAGTGCGAGGACCAGCTGACGATCACCGTTAAGCTGGACCGTCTGCCCGAGGCCGTCCACTACCTGTACTATGAGCGCTACGGCTGGATTCCCGTGATCGTCGGCAACGACGAGCGCAGCCTGTGCGGCCGTTACGCCATGTACTACGTCATCTCCATGGAGGGGGAGGACCCCGGCTGGGTTACCGTGCGCACCGAGGTCGATCCCGCCAAGATGACGTTCCCGTCCGTGACGCCGTTCGTCCCCGCCTGCGTGTGGGGCGAGCGCGAGCTGCGCGACATGTTCGGCCTGATCCCCGAGGGTTTGCCCGACCGTCGCCGCCTGGTACTGCCCGATGACTGGCCCAGCGGCCTGTACCCGCTGCGCAAGGACTCCATGGACTACCGCTTCCGTCCCGCTCCCGCGAGCGACATGGAAAACTACGAGTTCTTGGCCGATACCAAGGGCAAGGAGACCACACTCGTCCCCATGGGCCCGTTGCACATCACCTCTGACGAGCCCGGCCACTTCCGCCTGTTCGTTGAGGGCGAGACGATCGTCGACGCCGACTACCGTCTGTTCTACGTGCACCGCGGCATGGAGAAGGTTGCCGAGACGCGCCTGAACTATGACGCCGTGACGTTCCTCGCCGACCGCATCTGCGGCATCTGCGGCTGCGCCCACTCGGTGGCCTATGCCGAGGCCGTCGAGCGCGCTCAGGGCATTCATGTTCCGCCGCGCGCCCAGTACATCCGCGCCATCATGCTTGAGGTCGAGCGTCTGCACTCGCATCTGCTCAACATTGGCCTGGCGTCGCACTACACGGGCTTCGACTCCGGCTTCCAGCAGTTCTTCCGCGTCCGCGAGAAGTCCATGGACCTGGCCGAGAAGCTCTCCGGTCACCGTAAGACCTACGGTCTCAACGTGATCGGCGGCGTGCGTCGCGATATCCTGGCCGAGCAGAAGCTTTCCACGCTCACGACCATCCACCAGCTGCGCTCCGAGGTTCAGGAGCTCGTCGACGTCTTGCTCTCCACGCCCAACTTTATTGAGCGTACGAGTGGCATTGGCATCTTGGACCGCAAGATCGCACGCGACTTCTCGCCGGTCGGCCCGCTCATGCGTGGCTCGGGCTATGCCCGCGACGTGCGTTTTGACCATCCCTTCGACGGCTACGCCGATTCGGACGTCCAAAAGATGCACGCCGCTACGGCCGACACCTGCGATGCCTTCGGCCGTACCGCCGTTCGCATCCAGGAGGTCTACGATTCGATCGACATGATCGAGACCATGCTCGAGAACTGTCCGTCGGGCCCCATCCTCACCACGGATTGGGAGTACACCCCGCACAAGTACGCCATCGGCGCCACCGAGGCGCCGCGCGGCGAGGACGTGCACTGGGCGATGCTCGGCAACAACCAGAAGTGCTACCGCTGGCGCGCCAAGGCCGCCACGTACAGCAACTGGCCGGTCCTGCGCTACATGTTCCGCGGCAACACCGTGGGCGACGCGGCGCTGATCGTCGGTTCGCTCGACCCGTGCTACTCCTGCACCGACCGCGTGACGGTGACCGATGTCGCCGCCAAGCGCGACCACGTGCTCGACAAGGAGCAGTTCGAGAACGTCTGGCGCGACAAGTCGCCGCTTGCGGGCGAGGGCACCATGGCCGCTCCGCTCGATGAGGAGGCGCTCTAATATGCTGAAGCTTTGGAAGGTCAACGCCAAGGCCGGCGACGCGACGGTCAAGTACCCGTTTGCGCCGTTCCCCACCAACAAGGACATGCGCGGCAAGCCCGAGCACAACGCGGAGCTCTGCATCGCCTGCGGTGCCTGCGGCGTGGCGTGCCCGGCCGATGCCATTCGCATGGACACCGACCTTGCGGCCGATACCATCACCTGGTCGATCGACTACGGTCGCTGCATCTTCTGCGGCCGCTGTGAGGAAGCCTGCCCCATGGAGGCCATCAAGCTTACCGAGGAGTTTGAGCTGGCCGTCATGAGCAAGGACGACCTCACCAGCAAGAGCGTCTATACGCTCGAGCACTGCTCGCGTTGCGGCAAGCCGTTTGCCCCGCACAAGGAGATCGACTACGCCAAGCGCCTGCTGCAAAAGGTCGGCGGCATGGAGGCTATCCAGGCCGCCCGTACCGTTGGTATGTGCCAGGAGTGCAAGCGCGAGCTCGACGCCCTGCGCGCCGCCTCGGCCGTAAAGACCGGCAACGCTGCTGGCATGGCTGCCAACGAGACGCTTGCGTCCGGCGAGCCCCAGGGCCCCGGCATGGAGTATCTGGGCGGCCACGGCGTGAACCCGGAGTATATCGACCGCGAGCTCAACCCCGATGCGCCCGAGATTCCCGCCGGACCTGCACCGGTTGAGGGCATCATCATGGATTTTGAAACGAAGGAGGAGTAACCATGGCCGAACCCACGCTTTTGCCCGAGCGGCTCCAGTACCGCCCGACCAAGATCGAGCTCGACGAGAGCATCGAGAAGGCCAAGGCGACCCTTCTTAAGAAGATCAAGCGCTCGGTGTACGTCTACCGTGTTGACTGCGGCGGCTGCAACGGCTGCGAGATCGAGATCTTCGGTTCCATCACGCCCGTCTTTGACGTCGAACGCTTTGGTATCAAGGTCGTGCCCTCGCCCCGTCACGCCGATGTGCTGCTGTACACCGGCGCCGTGACGCGCGCCATGCGCATGCCGGCGCTGCGCGCCTTTGAGGCCGCACCCGATCCCAAGATCGTGGTGTCCTATGGCGCGTGCGGCTGCACCGGCGGCATCTTCTACGACAACTACTGCGTCTGGGGCGGCACGGACAAAATCTTGCCGGTCGATGTCTACATCCCCGGCTGCCCGCCCAGCCCCGCGCAGACCATCTACGGCTTTGCTATGGCACTTGGCCTGCTGGATCAAAAGCTCCATGCCGAGACCACGGTGGAGGCCGCTGGCGAGCAGGCCGATATCCTGCACCCCGGCGTGCCCTACAAGCTGCGCGTTGCCATCGAGCGCGAGGCTCGCGCCATGAGCGGCTACCGTTACGGCCGCGACCTGGCCAACGAGTTTATGGATACGCTCGAGGGCGCGCCCAAGGGCGATATCCGCGGTGCCATGGCGCTGCTCATCGACAAGCAGGACGATCCTCGCCGCGTTGAGGTCTACTCGGCGCTGCAGGATCTGGTGCTGGCCGGAGGTCGCTAGATGGAGCTCACGGACCGCTCTGGTTACTTTGCGGGCCCCGGCATGCTCGGCGGCTCCTTTGGCGATGCCTCGCGCGCAAGCGACGAGGCTGCCGAGGGCGTCGCCGACCCTTGCCTGGGCCATGCGCCCGACCAGGTGGTCTTTTACGAGCTCACGCGTAAGTTTGTGGAGACCGAGGAAGACGTTCCCCAGGAGGCCTGCGACGTGCTGTACTACACGCTCGCCGTGGGCCACCACACCGGCGTGCTCGACTGCTTTGAGCCGCGCCTGTCGGTGCCGGTGGATGTGTTCTGTACGCTTATCGACGCGCTGCCGGAGGGGGAGGCCAAGACCAAGTTCGAGGCCATCCGCTCCTTTGGCGAGTGCCAGCTCGACAAGGCGGCGGCACCGTCGCTGCTCGAGGCCTGCGATACGCTGCTCGACGAGCGCGGTTTTCGCGGGTCGGCCAAGGCCGGCATCTCGGTGTTCGATGACGACTTTGGTCTGCATGCCCAGCAAGTTGCGTTCTTAATGAAGTTCCGCGATCTGGTTGAACGCGTGCGCGATGTGTCGGGCGTGTATCTGACGGGAAGGTTGCAGTAATGGGTCGCGTTGTGGATGGACGTGTGAACGGCGCCCCGTTTGCGGGTATCGTGCTCACGGCGGGAAGCGTGCTGCGTGCCGACGATGCCGCCGGCCCCGTGCTCTCCAAAAAGATGGAGGACGCGCCGCTTGCCGGCTGGTACACCATCGATGGCGGTCAGACACCCGAGGACGACATCATCGAGGTCAAGCGCGAGCGTCCGCCGCGTCTGGTCTTGGTCGATGCTGCCGACATGGCGCTGCCCGTCGGGTCCATCCGTTTGCTCGACAAGCGCGATGTGGCCCGCAAGTCGATGTTCACCACGCATTCGCTTCCCTTGTCGATTCTGATCGAAGAGATTGAGCAATCGTGCGATGATATCGTCTTCGTCGGGATTCAGCCGGGCGACACGGAGTTCTATAACCCCATGTCCCCGGAAGTCTTTGACGCCGTCGACGCCGTGTACGACGCCGTGGCCGCCAACGACTTTTCCCCGTTTATTCGCTTGGGGCAGGAGCCGTAGCGGCGCCCGTCCCTGCTGATTAGGAAAGTAGTGATTGACATGGCAGATACCAAGGTGGAGTATCCCGCTCCCGATTGCCTGGCGCCCGCCGCGATCGAGGCCAAGACCGAGGCCGCCGGCGTGACCAAGGCAAACCTGCCGGTCGCGAAGGCCTTTGTCTTGGCGATGTTCGCCGGTGCGTTCATCGCCTTCGGTGGCCTGTTCTTTACCGTGTTTTTGAGCGATAGCACCCTGGGCTGGGGTGCCCAGCGCGTCGTGGGTGGCCTGTGCTTTTGCTTGGGCCTGGTGCTCGTGCTGGTGTGCGGCGCCGAGCTCTTTACGGGCAACTCATTTATGGTCTGCGCGCTCAAGAGCAAAAAGATCACGTTAGGTCAGATGCTCAAAGCCTGGCTTGTCGTGTGGGTCGGTAACTTTGTCGGCGCCCTGTTCATCGTCTTTTTGGTGTACATGGCTGGCATCTACAAGCTCAACGGCGAGGCGGTCGCCAATTCCATGGTGAGTGTCGCCGCCGGTAAGGTGACGATCGACTGGATGACGATCTTCTTCCGCGGCATCCTGTGCAACATCTTTGTGTGCCTGGCCGTGTGGATCGGTACCGCCGGCAAGACCGTGGTCGATAAGGTCGTGGGCATTTTGCTGCCCATCGCCGCCTTTGTGGCCTGCGGTTTTGAGCACTGCGTTGCCAACATGTACTTTTTGCCCATGGGCGCCGTGATGCATGCGTACGGCTACGGTGCCGATGTTGCCGGTGCCGATGCTTTGAACGTCGCAGGTATCGCGTTTAACCTGTCTGCCGCCACGCTGGGCAACATCGTGGGCGGCGCGGTCCTGATCGCACTGGGCTATTGGTTTATCTACGCCAAGAAGTCCGAGGCTTAAGGAGCCGCCTGTTGGGTGTTGGGCCTCCCGCGGGGCGTTGCCGTGCGGGAGGCTTTTTGGTCGTGGCTGTTGTGGTTGCGTTGGAAAGGAATAATCGAGATGGCATCTACTGTTGAACGTGACGGTCGCGCCGCGGTAACCACGTGCGGGGGATGCTATGCCGATTGCGCCTTTGCGGCCCATGTTGAGGACGGTCGCGTGGTGGCGGAACTGCCGGTGCCGGGGCACCCGTGTGCGGCGCGGGCCCTGTGCGCCCGTGGACGGCACCGTCTGGCCATGCCGTTTGACGAGCGCGAGCGGATCTTGCACCCCATGCGCCGCCGCGCCGATGGCTCGGGGTTCGATGTTGTTAGTTGGGACGAGGCGTTTGCTCAGATTGCCGAGCGCCTTGGGGGAATCGTTGGCGAGTATGGGTCGCGTGCGCTGGGCATGACGCTCGGTGTGCCCTCGTTCGACCGCTACTGGGCCTATCGCTTTATGTACGCGCTGGGGTCGCCCAACGTGTACGGTGCCGACGGCGCCTGCGAGGTGAGCCGCCTGACCGGATGGGAGCACAGCTTGGGCTACAGCCCGGCGTCCGACCTGGCCCATACTGATTGCATCATGTACCTGGGGCGCTCTATCGTGGATTCGTCGACGATGGGTGCGGTCGACGCGCTCAACGATGCGCGCCGCCGCGGGGCGAAGATCATTGTGGTGGATCCGCGGCGCAGCGGCTCGGCCGCGCTTGCCGACCGCTGGCTGCGCGTGCGCCCGGGCTGCGACCTGGCGTTGCTGCTGGGCATCGCACACGTGTTGATTGCCGAGGACCTGTACGACCACGACTTTGTGGCTCGCTATACCACGGGCTTTGATGAGCTGGCGCGGGCGGCTGTCGCCTGGACGCCCGAGTGGGCTGAGTCGATGTGCGATGTGCCGGCCGAAGAGATTGTTGCGACGGCGCGCGATTTGGCTGCTGCGGCGCCTGCCGCCGTGGTCGACGCGGGCTTTCACGGCGGCATCGGCATTGCGTACGCCAACAGCACCCAGACGGCGCGCGCCATCTGCCTGGTCGATGTGCTGTTGGGCTGCCTGGGGCATGCGGGCGGTGCGCTCAACCCACCGATGCCGCTCGCGCTGGGTGACTTGGACCCTGCATGCTTTGCGACACCGCTGGTGCCGCGTGAGCCCAAGTTGGGCTCGGAGCGCTATCCGCTCGTCGATCCGGTGCGCGGTCTGTGCACGACCATCGGCCAGTCGATCCTCGCCGGCGACCTGCGTGGGCTCATCGTCTATGCCAGCAATCCCGGTGCGGGTTACGGTAACGCCGATGCATGGCTTGGCATCTTGCAGCAGCTCGACATGCTCGTGACCATCGATATCCGCTGGTCCGAGACGGCTCGTGCTTCCGATTTTGTACTGCCCGACGTGACGTATCTGGAGGCCGACCGCGGTGTGGGTACGGTCGTGGGTCGCAACGATGCGCGCGTGTTCTACCGCAATGCGGTGCTGCCGGTTTTGCATGACGACACGCGTCCCGGACGGGAGATTTTTGCCGGCCTGGCTGCTGCCTGTGGCGTGGGCGAGTACTTCGACTTTACGGCGGATGAACTTGCGGCAGCCCAGGTTGCTCCGTTTGGGATTGACCTGGCTGCGTTTAAAGAGCGCGGTTGGGCAGACACGGGCATGTCGCTGCCGTCGCGTACGGGCGAGCCGGTGATTCCGCTCGACGGCGGCAAGATTGCGCTGGCAAGCGACGTGTGGGAGCGCGCTGGTTTGGGTCGTGTGCCCGGCTGGATTGCCCCGATGGTGGAGCCGGGGCCGGGGATGTTTCGCCTCATTAGCGGCAATCGGCCCTTTGAGTCCCACACGTCGCGCAGGCTCGCGGCGGCCGGTGCTGCCGAGGCGGGCTCCGACCTGGACGCCGTGCAGATGAATGCCGACGTCGCCGCGCGCATGGGCATCGCCAACGGCGAGGTCGTCGAGCTGGTGAGCGACATGGGCCGCGACCGCGTGCGCGTGGAGACCACACCCTATCTGCATCCGGCGTGCATCTTTACCTCGGCTGCTCCCGGCGGGCGTTCGTTCGGTGCCGATACGTGTGGCGCGCAAGCGCTCGGCGTCGGCCCGCTCGACCACACGCCGCTGCGCTGGGATCCCATTACGGGGGCCGCGCTCACCCAGGAAAACGCCGTTCGCGTGGAAAAGATTGTCACGCACGGGGATAATGACGAGTAATTGACTCAGCCGATGTATTCGACTGGTCCACGTTTCTTTTGAAAGGCTGCACATGAGCGATAGCCAGAACATGTCCGATGAGGTGCGCGCCCGCCTGCGCGCCATCCCTTCCGTCAACGAGCTGCTCACCGAATGGCCGGTGGTGAAGGCGGCGGGGGAGACGTGTGACGCGGTGGTCCATGCCGCCGTCACGGCTGAGCTTGACGAGGAGCGCGCCGCCATCCGCACCGGCGCCGCCCCGCGCTCCAAGCGCGAGCTGGCATCGGCCATCGAATTCCGTGCGCATCGCTCTGCGCTGCCGAGCCTGCGCCCGGCCGTTAACGCCACGGGCGTGGTCATCCATACCAACTTGGGTCGCGCCCCGCTTGCGGAGTCAGCCGCCAAGGCTGTGGCCGAGGTCGCGCGCGGGTACAGCACGCTCGAGTACAGCGTCGACACCTGCTCACGCGGGTCGCGCAAGGAGCACGCCGCGCAGCTGATTCGCTCGCTCACCGGTGCCGAGGATGCGCTCGTCGTCAATAACAATGCTGCCGCGGTGCTGCTGGTGCTGGCCACCCATGCCGCGGGCAAAGAGGTCATCGTGAGCCGCGGCGAGCTCGTCGAGATCGGCGGCAGCTTCCGCATTCCCGATGTCATGGAGGCCTCGGGCGCCAAGCTTGTCGAGGTTGGCGCCACCAACCGCACGCACCTGGCCGACTACGAGCGTGCCATCACGCCCGACACGGCCATGATTCTCAAGGTTCATCCTTCCAATTACCGCATCGAGGGCTTTCATGAGGAAGTGAGCTCCAAGGAGCTTGCCGCGCTGGCCCATAAGCATGGTCTGCTGTTCTACGAGGACCAGGGCTCGGGCGCGCTGCTGCCCGACGAGATTTTGGTTCGCGGCGGCGAGGAGACCACGCCGACCTCGGTTGCCGCCGGGCTCGACATCGTGTCGTGTTCGGGCGATAAGCTGCTCGGTGCCGCGCAGGCGGGCATCATCATGGGCCGTCGCGACCTGATCCAGGCCTGCGGCTCACATCCGCTCATGCGCGCCCTGCGTCCGGGCAAACTCGCGCTCACGGCGCTCGAGGCCACGCTGCGCATCTACATGGACGGCGCCGATGTGGCCCATCGCGACATTCCGGTGCTCAGCATGCTCACGCTTCCGCAGGCTCATCTGGAGCGTCGTGCACGCAAGTTGCGCGACCTTATGGCTGCGGGGCTCGACAAGGCTGGCTGCCCGTGTGCCGTTGAGCTGGAG